>DAOWME010000016.1 GCA_030643245.1 Deltaproteobacteria bacterium | reverse complement strand
TTCAGAAATGAGCAATTTTTTCTCTGAGCAAGGCCGCACGACGGTTTGCGCCGAGGCGTACATGATCGTACGTCGCAGGCGGAAACCTGAGGAGAACGCAGCTCAGGGGAAAAAGGGCCATTTCTGGATGGAAACTATCTAATGGTCCACCCTTGGCAAAACCTCCCCCCCTTCAAGGCATGTTGTTGAATTAAAGGTTGTTTTAAGAATAGCCGTAGATCACCCCCCAATATAAAAAAGCGAGACACTTAAAGTTTACCCTCTCTCATAGAATAGGGATGCTGGGGGAGATTTGTGAAAGGCGTGGAGTAAATGGAACTGCTGAGCTCATTGCTCTGAAAGGAGGGGAGTAATGGTAGAAGTGAGGGTAGTGGATGATTCTGATTCTAACAAGGATGAGAAGGTCGAAGCAGAAAGCAAGGCGACATCGGAACCGGAAGGAGGACTTACGCAGAAAGGAGACGAGGAGATAGAGGAGACGGGTCAAGAGGAAGATCCGAGAGCACTGTTGGAGGCCAAAGAAACAGAAGTAGCTGAAGTTAATGACAGGTTACTCAGAACACAGGCAGAGTTTGAGAATTACAAGAAGAGGATACAAAGAGAAAAAGAAGATACCATAAAATTCTGTAATGAGAGCCTATTGAGAGAGTTTTTGCCTGTTGTTGATAACCTTGAGATGGCCTTACAGCACGGAAAGGATTCAACTGACCCCAAGTCCCTCACTGAAGGTGTTGAGATCGTCTTAAATCAATTCTTGAAGACCCTGGAAAAGTTCAGTGTTACCGGTTTTTCTTCTATAGGAGAAAAGTTCAACCCCAATCGGCATGAAGCAATGATGCAGATTGAGGATAACCAATATGACTCCAATTCCATCGTTTCAGAATTCCAGAAGGGGTATTTTTTAAACGATAGGTTGCTTAGACCGGCAAAGGTTACGGTTGCGATATCCCCTTCCGACACTAATACGAACACTAATACGAAAAATGAGGACATTACGGACGAAAAGTAAATCTACCTACTGAAAAAGCCTGGGTATGAGCCGGACAGTGGGGTATTTTCGTATACAAAAGTGCGTACTGTGTTCAGGTATAAGTAAACACCACTGAGTTTTTGAGAAGTTATAGTTAGTGTGAATCCAGAAATGAGATATTTTTTGCAAGGTCAAGGAAGACGAAGATTTTAACCGCAGGAATACATTGGGTATTTTGAGGATCAAAATCTGATTCTGATGCTGGGATTGGGCAAAAGGGCCATTTATGGATGGGCACTAACCAGCCAGGTAGAGCAAGGAGGAGAACATGAGTAAAGTGATAGGGATTGATCTAGGTACAACCAATTCCTGTGTGGCCATCATGGAGGGTGGGGACCCTAAGGTTCTTGCCAATGCGGAAGGGGCTAGAACTACTCCGTCCATGGTAGCATTCACAGACAGCGAAGAGAGGTTGGTCGGGCAAATAGCCAAAAGACAGGCCATAACTAACCCTGAAAACACGGTGTTTGCCGTCAAGAGACTTATCGGCAGAAAGTATAGCGCAACAGAAGTTCAGAATGACCAGCCCAACCTCCCATACAAGATCACACAGGCTAAGAACGGGGATGCCCAGGTGGCTATACGAAACAAGAATTACAGCTCTGCGGAGATCTCAGCGATGATCCTGCAAAAGATGAAGCAGACTGCCGAGGATTATCTTGGGGAGAAAGTGACTGATGCAGTCGTTACCGTGCCGGCATATTTCAATGACAGTCAACGTCAGGCCACAAAGGATGCCGGAAGGATATCAGGATTAAATGTTTTACGCATAATAAATGAACCAACTGCCGCAGCATTATCTTATGGCCTGGACAAGAAAAAGGATGAGAAAATTGCAGTATTTGATTTAGGGGGGGGCACATATGACATATCAATCCTGGAGATCGGGGAAGGTGTATTTGAAGTAAAGGCGACCAACGGTGACACGCACCTTGGTGGAGAAGACTTTGACCTGAGGATAATCGATTACTTGGCCTCTGAATTCAAGAAAGATCAAGGGATAGATCTGAGACAGGACAAGATGGCCCTGCAGAGGTTGAAAGAAGCAGGAGAAAAGGCAAAACAGGAGCTGTCCACATCGATGGAGACCGACGTTAACCTTCCCTTTATAACAGCAGACGCCAGCGGCCCCAAACATCTTAATATTAAGCTCACACGGGCAAAACTAGAGCAACTGGTGGATGATCTGACCGAGAAATTGGTGCCTCCCTGCAATATTGCCCTTAAAGATGCCGGACTGAGTCCCTCTGATATCGATGAGGTAATCCTCGTAGGTGGCATGACGAGGATGCCGAAAGTCCAGGAAAAAGTCAGGAGTATCTTCGGCAAGGAGCCGCATAAAGGTGTAAACCCTGATGAGGTGGTTGCTATCGGCGCAGCTATTCAGGCCGGTGTGCTGAAGGGTGAGGTTAAGGATGTGCTTCTCCTTGACATAACACCTCTTTCCCTGGGTATCGAAACTCTCGGGAGGGTCTTCACCAAACTCATTGAAAAAAACACTACAATCCCTACGAAGAAAAGCCAGACATTTTCTACGGCAGAGGATAACCAGCCGGCGGTCAGTATTCACGTCTTACAAGGAGAGCGTGAAATGGCGGAGTATAACAAGACATTGGGCAGATTTGAATTAGTCGGTATCCCCCCGGCCCCAAGGGGAATGCCTCAGGTCGAGGTCACATTTGATATCGATGCTAACGGGATCGTCCACGTGTCCGCTAAGGATTTAGGCACCGGTAAAGAGCAGTCTATAGAAATTACAGCTTCCAGCGGACTCACGGAAGAAGAGATTGATGACATGGTAAAAGAGGCGGAGATCCATTCCGCTGAGGACAAGAGCAAGAAGGCGTTGGCTGAAGCCAGAAATCAAGCGGATGCCCTGATTTATACTACAGAGAAAACCCTAAAGGAACATGGGGATAGTGTGGATGCATCCGAAAAACAAAGTATAGAGGAGGCCATTGCCAAGTTAAAAAAAGAGATGGAGGGCTCAGATGCACAGGCCATTGAGAGTGCCTGTGAAGCACTCAGCAGTGCATCCCATAAACTGGCTGAAGCCATGTACGCCAAGGCATCTCAATCCGCTGATTCTGGCGCCGCGGGAACAGCTGAAGAGAGCGCCCCGAGACCATCGGATGAAGATGTGGTTGATGCTGACTTTGAAGAGGTAAAGGACGACAAATGATGTCCATGAGCGTTCGACAATCAGAAGGGTCCGGAAAGAGGATATCTTTAGATACAGAAGACCCTCCTCTTAATCACAAAGGCTCGGGCGTATTTCCATGAACGGGGGTATTTGGGCTGGATTTTTATAAGCAGGGCCTCCCAGGAAAAAGAGGGGCGGATAATATGTTTTCACGGATGAAAAGCGTACGATTCATTACCCTTGTTCTCGTGCTTTTACCCATCTGTCCCTTTGGTTTGTTCGTTGAGGGTGTTGATGGCAACGATGACATCCGAGTCTATTTCAGTCCCAACGGCAGATGTGAGAAGGTGATAATTGAAGAAATCCTGAAGGCCAAAAGCTCTATCCATGTTGCCATGTTCAAATTCACCAACGGTCGGATAGCAAGGGCTCTTGTTCAGGCTTCGAGACAGGGCATAGACGTAAAGGTGCTCATGGACAGGGAGAGTGCCCAAGACACATATTCTAAAGGCGTGTTTCTCAAGAATAAGGGTGTCAGTGTTGCATTGAGGAGGGGACGATATAGAGATAATAGGGGGCACGGAGCCGGGTTAATGCACAACAAATTCGCCATCATTGATGGAAAGATAGCTATCGTGGGATCCTATAACTGGACTGCTTCGGCAGAGAAATGGAATAACGAAAACCTGTTAATCATATCGGCCGTTAGCGTCGCCAGACTTTTCGAAAGAGAATTCAGTAACCTCTGGACAAAAAAATGAAGTATTTAAGGTCTGGCTTATCTATACTTACTATTTTTCTCGTCTTCAGTTGCGTCCCTTCTAAGATTGCAAGGAGAGAGCATACAACCGAATACCCGAAGTTGTCGGGCAAAGAAGGAAGAGAGGAAATCCCCAGGGAAGAAGCCATTGCGAGGGCTTATGAGAAGGCAGACAGAGAGTATAGGGAAGGCCAGTTTCGTCAGGCCATCGAGGATTTTGAAGTTTTCATATCAAGGTTCCCATCGAGTGATCTTGTAGGTGATGCGTTCTTCAAAATGGGGGCGATATATTTTTCTGCGGGCGATTACGATAAATCGTTGTCACTTTTCCAGAAGGTTATGCAGGATTTTCCCACAAGCACGATCTATAATAAGGCAAGACTTAAGCTGGCAATGTCCCATCTAAAGCTGGGGAATATCCAGGACTCGACCCAAATCCTCAAAAGTATGATCTCAGGGCCTGTCGGAGAGGAGGAAAAGATAAAGATACACTTGCTGTTGGGAAAGAATTATGAAGAACTCAGTAAGAATCTTGTAGCCATCTCTTGGTACATAAGGGCGATGAGCATCTCAGACAACGAGGAATCAGTTGAAAAAATTAGAGACGAAGTGAAGAGAGTTATCAATGTCATCCTCTCTAAGAATGAGCTATTAGAAATTATTTATCTTTATGGGAGTCAGTTTCCAAGCGGTTATGCCGAGTTCAAACTGGCAAAAGCCTATTTCATCGAGAAGGAATTGAATGAGGCGAGTCTAATCCTTGTAAGGATGCTCAATGGACATCCGGAACATGAATACAGGTTCCAGGCCCAATCACTATTGGATGAGATCAACCAAAGACGTGCAACAGACGTGAATGCCATCGGCTGTATCCTTCCACTTACCGGTAAGTACGCTGCGTATGGAAAGAAAACCCTCCACGGCATAGAACTGGCTGCCGGTGTATTCTGCCGCTTTTTCGAGGGGTCACCAATAAAACTGATAATCAAAGACTCCAAAGGAAACCCGGAGGTGGCTGCTAACCAAGTGGATGAACTGGTGTTGGCCGCCAACGTGATCTGCATAATCGGCCCCCTGTTGAGTGTAACAGCTGAAACTGCCGCAATAAGGGCCGAAGAACTAAGGATTCCAATGATCGTCCTGTCTCATAAGAAGGATATTACGCAAACCGGGGAGTATATCTTTCAAAACAGTCTAACCCCGGATTTGCAAACCACTACAATTGTGGATTATGCAACGGAGACATTGGAATTAAAGCGTTTTGTCATCCTTTACCCTGATAATAATTACGGAACTGATTTCATGAGCCTCTTCTGGGACAAGGTATTAGAACACGGAGGAGAGATCGTAGGGGTGGAATCGTACCTCCCGGATCAGAATGATTTCCAAAATGAGATCAAGAAATTGGTAGGGCTCTATTATGACGACCGTGAGGATGAACTAGAGGATACGGGGATAGAAGGGGAAGGATTACAACCGATTATCGATTTTGATGCCATATTCATCCCCGATTACTATGACAAGGTAGGGCTGATCCTTCCTCAGCTGGCGTACTGTGATGTCGTGGGTACACAGCTTTTAGGTGCGAGCGGATGGAATTCACAACAGCTCATTAAGATGGCGAGAGAATACGCACAAGGCGCTGTCTTTGTAGACGGCTTTTTCAAAGGCAGTCCCTACCCTTTTGTTCGGAAGTTCCTTCATGAGTTCAGGTCAATCTTTGATGAAGAACCCGGGATACTCGAAGCGCAGGCTTATGATTCCGCCAATATTGTTATCGATCTCATTAAAAATCAAGGTATCGAATCACGGGATGGTTTGAAAGAAGGGCTGTGTGAGCTAAGGGACTATCCGGGGGTCTCTGGGACTACCTCTTTTAAAGAGACAGGAGATTCGGACAAGATGCTCTTTGTCCTGACAGTGAAAGGCGGTCATATCGAGCAACTAAGGTAGCTTTTCCTTCTTCCCGAAGAACCTGGCCACCCATATGCTCACCTCATACAGCAACAATAGAGGAACGGCCATCATTAACTGGGTTATTACATCAGGAGGAGTGAACAATGCGGCCGCAACAAAGGCAATGATAAACGCATATTTCCTTTGTGAAGACAGCATCTTGGCATTGACTATCCCGATCTTGGATAAGAAGAGGACAAAGAGAGGCAGTTCAAATATGACCCCGAAAGCGATAAGCAACTTGGCAGAAAAGGAGAGATACTCCTTAACTGATGGCAACGGCCGTATAATATCACTGGCAAAGCTCATGAAGAATTTAAAGCCAACAGGGAAAACCAGGTAATAACCGAACATCGCTCCACCAACAAAAAAGATGGTTGAAAATATAACAAAAGGAAATGCGTGGCTTCTTTCTCTTTCATAAAGGCCCGGGGATATAAAAGACCAGAGCTGGTACAAAACTACCGGACTTGCCATGAAGATGCCTGCCAGGAACGATACCTTCAAATAAGTGAAGAAGGCTTCGGTCACGCCTGTAAAGATCAAGGACCCCTCTGGTGGCAATGCACTTACCAAGGGTTCCATCAATACGTGGAATATTCTCTTCGAGAAGAAATAGGAGATAATGAATCCGACACCAATTGCGATAAAACAAGTGATCAACCGCCTTCTCAACTCTTCGAGATGAGCAGTAAAGGGAAGCTTTTCATCAGCCACTGAGTTCTCCACCTTCCGTGATATCTCTGTCCCTTCTTAACGACTTGGCCTTCGCGCTTCCACCTTCCCCGTTCCCTTCCTTCTCTTCCACTTTTTCTGATTTGGTTGTCTCCCTTATATCCTTCACTATCCCTTCATAATCTTTGACTAATTCTTCTTTTTCACTGGTTAGCTCCCCGCTAATGTCCAGGTTTTCCCTAACCTCCTCAGCGGCCTTTTTGAACTCTGTCATCCCCCTTGCCAAGGTTCGCGCAAGGTCAGGCAGTTTCTTCGGGCCAACAAATATCAAAGCCACTATAAAGATAACTACCAATTCGGGAAGCCCAATCCCAAACATCTTTTTTCTCCCGCATGCTGAATTAATGGATATGCACTACCTGTAACACGCATATGAGAATAGGGGTTTTCATCATGCCTGTCAATGATTATTTCTGCACGTCGGCAATTAAAGCAGCCTTGTTCATTGAATCATCAGTAAAAAATAATGAGTGCCTGAAGTGACTAAAATTAAGGAATACGCTCCAAAACACTGCTGATTTTGATTCTGACCAAGATCTGGTTTATAAAATAAGCAGAATAAATTAACTTCAGACACTTGTAACTTTTTGTGTAACCGCACAAGTTAGGAAAAGTGTAAACTACTTTTGATGCTGCATGAAAGATGCCAAAAAATGACAGATTTTGGATTTATAATGAAGTTAAGGGACGACAGTCTCAGTATAACATTCGTATTTTGACTTTGACTGACTTTGACTGAAAGGTTCTCTTGACATAAAAAGGGCTTTATAGTATGGTCTGATCCTGATAAAGAAGTCCTATTAACCGCTATATTGGTAAGATTAGAGTTTTTCATCTCGCCTCCTTACCTGCTATTCTGCAATTCAATCATTTGCTTTCCGTGACTAGACAGAACGGGGTTGGGCCTTCTCGAATATCCTTTTTATTTTATCATTTGTTTACCTGGTGTTCGTCCATAAATGGAGGTTTCATAATAATGGGCGCCAAGTAAGTTTTCAATTGAGGACTTTGGAGGAGCAAAATGTCGCAGTGGGCTCATTTTGATGATGAAGGAAGGCCCAGGATGGTTGATATCACTGAGAAGGGCGTTACAAAGCGCGAAGCTGTCGCTTCCGGCATGATATCACTTAAATCAGAGACTTTTCAGATGATAGTCCAGAAAAGGGTTAAAAAGGGGGATGTCCTCGAAGTTGCCAAAATAGCCGGCATCCTTGCGGCGAAAAGGACGAGCGAGTTGATTCCGATGTGTCACCCCATCAGTATAACCGTTGTGGATATCTTCTTTCATCCAAATCCGACAGAGAGTGCGATCGCAATCGAATCCAAGGTCAGGACCGTCGGCAAAACAGGGGTGGAAATGGAAGCCCTTACCGCCGTGTCGGTGGCTGCCTTGACCATTTATGATATGTGCAAGTCAGTGGATCGGGGAATGGTTATCTCAGACATAGTGTTACACAAAAAAAGCGGTGGAAAGAGCGGCAACTATGATCGGGGTGCGATTTAGGGAGGTAGGGAATGAAAGATTTGTCCAAGAAAGATAACGGAACAAACCTAGAAACCTTACACGTAGACGTTCTTCTGGAGGTAAACAAGGCTCTGAGTGCGTCATTTGATTTAGAGAAATCCTTTGGTGAAGTTATGAACATCCTCGCCTTTCGTTTAACCATGAGCCATGGTGCACTCACGCTGCTGGATTTTGAAACAAAGGAATTAATTGCAGAGGTAGTTTATGGAACAGATAAGCAGGGTATAACAGAAGTAGATACCCACAGGAAGGTCTGTGAAAGTGGAATGCCCATAGCAATTTCCAGCCTTGGTGGGTTCCCTTTGTTATTGGGTGGGCCAGAGATGCTGGATATAAGAAAGCCAAATATCTCCTACTTATGCGTACCGATGAAGATTGAAGACAGGGTTGTCGGGGTGCTTAGTGTAGATCGCCTCTTCGATGATAGCATAGGATTCCATGAAGATTTGAGGTTATTGGAGAGAATAACATCCGTGATTGCTCATACATTAAATCTTTACCGGGTAGCGGATAAAGAAAAGGAGGATCTCATCACAGAAAATAAGCGCCTGTGTGAGGAACTGGAAAAAGTTACATCATTAAAGACCAGCGAGGAAAATCGACCAGAAACGTTCCCGCTTAGACATCTCTCAATAGAAAAGGTTATGGAGGAGAAACTTCGTGATATCATAACAGTAATGGATGTTTCGACTGAGGGTAAAAGAAATCTATACGCCAATGTCATATCCAGAGTAGAGGAGGCTTTATTCAAGTTAGCCCTGAAGAAGTCAAAGAATGTGAAGTGCGAGGCAGCTCGCTTCCTGGGGATTAACAGGAATACTTTGTATAAGAAGATAAAAAAGCTGAATATATCAACTTGAGGATTACTTACGAAGGTATCGATGAATTTTCAAGAAATTATACTGTCGCTGCAACACTTCTGGTCTGAAAAGGGCTGTATCATTCAACAGCCATGCGACATTGAGGTGGGGGCAGGTACATTCAACCCGGCTACATTCCTCAGGGTTTTAGGGCCTGAACCGTGGAATGCGGCATATGTTGAGCCTTCCCGCCGGCCCACGGATGGCAGGTATGGGGAAAACCCCAACCGTCTTCAACACTACTACCAGTTTCAGGTAATAATGAAACCCTCCCCGCTGGACATTCAGGATACATACCTGAAGAGTTTAGAGAACCTTGGCATAGATTTATTCGCCCATGACATAAGGTTTGTTGAGGATGATTGGGAGTCCCCCACCCTTGGTGCCTGGGGATTAGGCTGGGAGATATGGTTGGATGGGATGGAGATTACTCAGTTCACCTATTTTCAGCAGGCTGGTGGTATAGACCTCAAACCCATCTCCGTTGAGTTGACATATGGGCTTGAAAGGATCTCCATGTATCTGCAGGGGATAGATGACGTATTCGACATAGAATGGGTAGAGGGAACCAAGTACGGGGATATACATCACCAGGGTGAGATAGAATTCTCAACTTATAATTTCGAGGAAGCCGATGTGGAGATGTTGTTTAATCTGTTCGATATGTATGAAGCTGAATCCATGAAATCGGCCAAGAAGGGGTTGGTGTTGCCTGCTTACGAGTATTGTTTGAAGTGTTCCCATACCTTTAACATACTGGACGCAAGAAAGGCCATCAGCGTTACTGAAAGAACGAGATTTATAGGTAGAGTAAGAAAACTGGCAGGGTTGTGCGCAAGGGGATATCTTCGACAAAGAGAAGAGATGGGGTTCCCCCTGATTAGTAGATAGACAACAAACCGTTTGAGAAGACAGATGCCGAAAGAATTCCTTCTAGAAATCGGGACAGAGGAAATTCCATCTAGGTTTATGCCCAGGGTTTTAGCCGATATGGAAGGCCTTATAAATAAAGAACTTGAAACTCTCAGGATAGGGTTCGGAGGCACAAGGGTCTTCGGGACACCAAGACGGTTGGTGTTTTATATTGATAATATGTCAAACAGGCAGAAGGACGTTTATGTAAACATGATCGGCCCCTCAATAAAAGTAGCCTTCGATGGAGATGGTAACCCAACAAAGGCGGCCATCGGCTTTGCACGAGCACAAGGCCTGGACGTCGCCGATCTTGAACGGGTGATTAACCCTAAGGGAGAGTATGTAGCGGTCAAAAAAATAGAAAGGGGCAATGATACAAGAGAGGTCCTTTCATCCCTTCTTCCAAGGTTCATTACATCGATCCCATTTCCCAAGTCTATGAGATGGGGTGAATCATCTATCAGATTTGTTCGTCCCATCCATTGGATTTTATGTCTTTTTGGCGGGGAGGTCGTTCTATTCAAGGTCGATGATATTGAGAGCAGCGACCAATCCTTTGGCCATCGTTTCATGAGACCGTCCCCATTTAAGGTTCGAGACTTCAAAGATTATGTGGAACAGCTCAGGAGGGCCTATGTGATCGTTGACCCCGCGGAGAGAAGGAAAGGAATTGAAAAGCTGGTATCGCAAGCCGCAATTGAGTTGTCGGGAAAGGCACTGGATGACGAAGGGTTATTGGAGAATGTGACCTACCTTGTCGAATATCCGACAGCTGTAGTGGGGAATTTTGAAAAGGAGTTTTTGAATCTGCCAAGAGAGGTTTTAATATCAAGTATGCGGGAGCATCAAATGTACTTCTCCGTGGTCGACGAATCCGGCAGCCTTCTGCCTCACTTTATTGCCATCAACAACACACCCGCAAAGGATCCTCAGGTGGTCGCCAAGGGACATGAAAGGGTGTTGAAGGCCCGCCTTTCTGATGCTGAGTTCTTTTTTAAAGAAGACAGGAAGATACCACTTTCGGAGAGGGTGGACAGTCTGAAGGATATAGTCTTTCAATCAGATTTGGGGAGTCTTTATGAAAAGGTTATGAGGGTCCAAAGGATAGCCAAAGACCTGGCATCGGAGATCGAACCTGATCAGGAAGAAGCCACAGAGAGGGCCGTCCTCCTCTGCAAGGCTGACCTTACTTCCGGGATGGTTGGGGAGTTCCCAAAACTCCAGGGAGTAATGGGCAGAGAATATGCCCTCTTATCGGGTGAAGATGTGAACGTGGCAACGGCAATCTACGAGCATTACCTTCCACGGTTTGCAGGCGATTGCCTCCCGCGTACCCCTGTTGGAGCCTTTGTCAGCATAGCCGATAAGTTGGACACCGTGGTGGGATGTTTTGGGGTTGGATTGGTCCCAACCGGAACCTCGGACCCCTATGCCTTGAGACGTCAGGCACTGGGAATCATCAATATCATACTGGATAAGAAATACCCTATCTCCTTGAGTAACTTAATTGAAAGGAGCATATCTTACTTAGACGGCAAGATCTCGGATGATCCAGTCAAAGTTAAAGAGGGGGTTATGGAATTCTTCAGGCTTCGTCTTCAACATCAGTTGACGAGTCAGAAATACCCGTATGATGTTGTGGACGCAGTCCTCACTCTGTACTTCGATGATCTGGTCGATTCTTTCGAGAAAGTAAAGGCCTTGCAGGCCTTCAAGCTTCAACCCGATTTCAAGGCGTTGGCCATAGCCTTCAAAAGGGTTTCCAATATCTTGAATCAATCGCCTGCCGGGGAAGAAATACACGTCTCGTTGTTCGAAGACCCGGAGGAAGGCACACTCTTTAAGGCATTTGAAGATGTCCAGGGGCATGTGGCCAAGTTGATTTCCGAAAAGAGATACCTTGAGGCCTTGTCTAAAATGGTCAGGCTCAGGGTACCTGTGGATGATTTCTTTGACAATGTCATGGTCATGGTGGAGGATGAGAGGGTAAGGGAAAACAGGCTGGCCCTGTTGGCCCGAATATCCGGGCTTTTTTTGAAAATAGCCGACTTCACCAGGATTGTAACCGACTAGACTTGACGAGATTATTGATAAATTGACATTTTCGAGACAGTAAATTAGGGACGTGGCCGAAATAACTTCCTCAAGTTGGCGCTCAGATTTAGGTTAGATTTGTTCGATCTGAAAACGCAAAACCGCAGGAATAGTCGAACTATTTCGAGGATTTTGTGTTTGAAGATCGGGCAAAGCCTGTCCTCGACCCCGATCGGGGGATGGCCTGAAGATGAGATGCACAAATAGGGAAATTATTTCGGCCACGTCCCTTAGTGTCCATCCAGAAATGAGGATTTTTGTTCAAGATCAAGGCATGCGAAAAAAATAACCGCAGGCATATGTTTAATATTCCGAGGATTATTTTTTGAGCATAACGCAGATATTGTGCAAAAAGACCATTTATGGATGGACACAAATTATCTTCTTAAAAGGAGGAGTATTACATGGCAAATAAATACGTCTATTTCTTTGGTGCTGGCAAGACCGAAGGCAGTGCTGAGATGAAAAACCTTTTAGGTGGCAAGGGTTGTAATCTCGCAGAAATGGCAAACCTCGGTATACCGGTCCCCCCCGGATTCACCATAACTACTGAGATCTGTTCAGAATATTATGAGAACGACGGGGCTTACCCCGAAGGGTTGAAGACCCAGGTGGAAGAAAACCTTGCAAAGGTGGAGGCAACCATTGGGGCAAAATTTGGCGATGGAGAGAACCCCCTCCTCGTATCGATTAGATCCGGGGCTCGAGCATCCATGCCGGGTATGATGGATACTGTGCTTAATCTGGGGCTAAACGATAGAACGATCAAGGGGATTATTCAACAATCGGGCGATGAAAGGTTTGCCTACGACTGTTACCGCAGGTTTGTCCAGATGTACGGAGATGTGGTATTGGGCCTCAAACCCGTGGAAAAGGATGAGAGGGACCCCTTTGAGATTATACTGGAAGCAAAGAAGGAGAAGAAAGGTGTTTCCCTTGATAATGAACTCAGCCCCGAGGATCTGAAGGAACTGGTTGCCGAGTTTAAGCTTGAAATTAAGAATAGGCTTGGGATCGATTTCCCTGAAGATCCTGTGGAACAGCTATGGGGGGCGATCGGGGCCGTTTTCGGGTCATGGAATAATGACAGGGCCATCGCGTATCGTGAACTGAATAAAATACCAGGTCATTGGGGAACTGCGGTGAACGTTCAAACCATGGTCTTTGGGAACATGGGTGAAGATAGCGGCACTGGGGTCGCCTTCACGCGCAATCCGGCTACAGGAGAGAACGTCTTTTATGGAGAGTATCTGATGAATGCCCAGGGCGAAGATGTGGTTGCAGGCATTCGTACCCCAAGGCCCATCAACAAAGTTCAGAAAGGGGAGAGTTCCCTTCCTTCTCTGGAAGAGGAAATGCCCGACATTTACAGAGAACTGGTTGATATACGGAAAAAACTCGAGGAACACTTCAGAGACTTACAGGATGTCGAGTTTTCCATTCAGAAGGGAAGGCTATGGATGCTCCAGACCCGTTCCGGGAAACGTACCGGTTTTGCCGCTCTGAGGATAGCAGTCGAAATGGTAAGGGAAGGGTTAATCGAGAAAGAAGAGGCTATCATGAGGATAGAACCCGAGCAGTTAAACCAACTGCTGAACCCTGTCTTTTCTACTGATAAGAAAAATAAAGCCATAGCTCAAGGTCGGCTTCTGGCCAAAGGATTGAATGCAGGCCCAGGCGCCGCCTGCGGCAAGGTTGTGTTCAACGCTGCAGACGCGGAAGAACTTGCCAAAAAAGGCGAAGAGAACATTATCTTAGTAAGGATCGAGACCTCTCCGGAAGACATCAGGGGGATGAATGCGGCCAGTGGAATCTTGACTGCCAGGGGTGGGATGACCTCCCACGCCGCCCTGGTTGCCAGGCATATGGGTAAGGTCTGTGTGGCCGGCTGCGGGGCATTGGATATCGACTACACGGCCCAGGAGATGAAGGTTGGAGCACGCATAATAAAGAAGGGAGATTATATCTCTATTGATGGCACACTTGGAGAGGTGCTTCTCGGAGAGATCAAGACAACCCCATCTGAGACCCTGCGGGTACTGATTGATAAGACATTGGAACCGGAAGAATCCCTGACATACCAGGTATATGCTGAGATAATGTCCTGGGCAGATGAGATCAGGACCTTGGGTGTCCGCGCTAATGCTGATGAACCTGGCCAGGTGGATAATGCCATAAGTTTCGGCGCCAGCGGTATAGGCCTCTGCAGGACCGAACACATGTTCTTTGAGGGAGACCGTATAGATTCGGTCCGTGAGGTGATCCTGGCCCACGACATAGCTGGGAGAGAAAAGGCCTTATCCAAGCTAATGCCCATGCAAAGGGATGACTTCATAGATATCTTCAGGCTCATGAACGGAATGCCGGTCACCATTCGAACCCTTGACCCTCCTCTACATGAATTCCTTCCCCAGAGTCCCAAAGAGATCGGCGCACTTGCCGAGAAGATAGGCACCTCCAGGGAAAAGCTGACCTCAAAGATAGCGAGCCTAGAAGAGACTAACCCCATGCTTGGCCACAGGGGATGCCGTCTCGGAATAGTGTACCCAGAGATTACGGGAATGCAGGCAAGGGCTATATTTGAGGCTGCATGCCAGGTGGCCAAAGAAGGCATCAAGGTCCTCCCGGAGGTAATGATACCTCTTGTAGGGCATGTAAAAGAATTGATGATGCAAAAAGAGGTAGTGGATAGAGTTGCAAGAGAGGTAATAGAGGCTCATGGTATCGAACTCGACTACCTGGTGGGAACCATGATAGAGCTGCCCAGGGCGGCCATAACAGCAGATGAGATCGCCCAGGTTGCGGAATTTTTCTCCTTTGGCACCAATGACCTTACACAGATGACTTTTGGACTGAGCAGGGACGATGCGGGTACGTTCTTGCCGTACTATATAACCGAAGAGATATTGGAGAATGATCCGTTTCAGGAATTAGATCAAGGCGGGGTTGGCAAGCTGGTTGAAATGGCTGTGCAACTTGGGAGAAAGACAAAACCCACCCTCAAGATCGGCATTTGCGGAGAACACGGTGGGGATCCCAGTTCAATAGAGTTCTGCCACAAGGTGGGTCTGGACTATGTGAGCTGTTCCCCTTACCGCGTGCCCATAGCCCGTCTTGCAGCTGCCAGGGCTGCTTTAAAGTACAAGTAAAAAATCCCCCTGAGCACGTGGATTTCTTTAGCCCGTGAAGTGACCGATAAATTTTTGGGAAGGTACTGAAACAGGAGATGCCCGCAAGAAAGAGAGAACGTCTTGACAAGTTACTGGTTGAGAGGGGCATAGTCCGGAGCCGTGAAAGGGCAAAAGCCCTTATCATGGAAGGTAAGGTCATAGTAGACGATGTCAGGGTTGACAAAGCAGGGACCAAAGTATCCATCGATTCTCCTTTGAGGTTGAAGGAGGATGATATCCCGTATGTGAGTCGCGGGGGTATAAAATTAGCTTATGCTCTTGATGAATTCAAAGTGGAAGTACAAGATAATACGGCCCTCGATGTAGGGGCATCCACCGGAGGGTTCACAGATTGTCTGCTTCAGAGGGGAGCGAGAAAGGTCTATGCAGTTGATGTGGGTTATGGCCAACTCGCATGGAAATTGAGGCAAGACGCCAGGGTGGTCAACCTGGAACGCAGGAATATCCGATACCTGGACCACGGAGAGATAGGTGAAGATATCGACCTGGCCGTGGTAGACACCTCATTTATCTCCCTCACCAAAGTTCTGCCAAAGGTAATTGAACTCGTAAAAGAGGGAGGAAAAGTAACAGCCCTGATTAAACCGCAATTTGAGGTGGAAAAGGGCGAAGTGGGGAAGGGCGGGATAGTTAAAGATCCCCTGAAACACCAGCGAGTATGCGACAAGATTAGAGCATTCGTCTCCCTCCATGATTTAAGCGTATTGGGACTTATTGAGTCTCCGATACTCGGGGCCGGTGGGAATAAGGAATTCCTCATATACCTGATGAAAAGCCCGCCTGGATGATGAGATCCTAGAACGATGACCTAAAAGAATTCGACCTGTGCAATTGGTCAAGTTTACCGCTTGCTGCCTACTTACTTCCTCAAGTTGGCGCTCAGATTTAGGTCAGATTTGTTCGATCTGAAAATAAAAAACCACAGGAATAGCCTTACCTTTTTCGAGGATTTTGTGTTTGAAGATCGGTCAAAGATGGCCTGAAGATGATATGTACAAATGGGGAAGTTATTTCGGCCTCGCCCCTTAGTCACCACTGAAACGATCGATTACAGCCTCAGACACAAAGACAGAAGGCACAGAGACAGAAATTTTATTTCCGTTCCTTAATCGGGAGAAAGATGAGTGTAAAGCTCGCTAAGACTGCTGGGTTCTGCATGGGTGTTCGCAGGGCTATGGATATCGTATTGGATGCCATAAATGGAAAGGACAATATATACACCTATGGACCCTTAGTCCACAACCCGCAGGCACTTGACATGCTTAATAGCAAGGGCGTAAAGGTTATCCACGGACTAAACGGGAATCTTTCAGGAACCGTGGTTATACGGGCCCACGGTATTACGCCGGAAGACCATAGAGCGATCGAGGAAAGGGGTTTGCATGTCCTCGACGCCACCTGTCCCAGGGTCATGAAAGTCCAGTCGATAGTAGAAAGACATGCACAGGCAGGGTACCATACCATTATCGTCGGGGACCGGGAGCATCCCGAGGTAGTCGGTCTTCTCGGGTTCTCAGAGAATATGGGTATTGTAGTAAGTAACATGGAAGAGGCCGGCCAGTTGCCGGCGGATATTGAAAGGGTCTGTGTTGTGTCTCAAACAACCCAGGACGTGTCAGAGTTCAGAGAAATATCTAAAAAGTTAAAGGAGAGATTCTCTGAAGTCAAGGTGTTCAATACTATCTGCAACTCAACCTCAAAAAGGCAAAGAGAGACGATCAGTCTGGCAGAGAAGGCTGATGGTGTAGTTGTAATCGGGGGTCGTGACAGCGGCAACACCCGCAGACTGGTGAAGGTATCAGAGTCCACGGGCACACCAACCTTCCACGTGGAGACTGAGAATGAACTGGAAGAAGGTAAGCTTTCTGCTTTTAACACCATAGGGGTTACTGCGGGGGCTTCAACCCCAAACTGGATGATAACCAGGGTAGTAGACAGGATAGAGGGTTTTCAGAAGAAAAAGAGTCCCTTTCTTTTAAGGTTCTGGATGAATCTTCTGGGATTCCTGGTAAATACAAACATATATGTTGCCTTTGGTGCGGGCTGTCTCACCTATGTTGCTTGCTTGCTCCAGGGTATCAACCCAAAGCCCTCCTATTTCTTGATCGCCGTTTCTTATGTATTTTCCATGCACATAATCCATTATTTCACTGATAGGGAGGCAGCAAGGTTCAATGATCGCGGCAGGGCGGAGTTTTACAAAAGACACGAACAGATTTTCGTCACCTCTATCGTGTTCTTGGTCTTATTATCCCTCTTCCTATCCTTCAGAATGGGATGGGGTGTCTTTCTTTTTCTCGTGACCATATCTCTTCTTGGGTTGATATACGACATTAAGATCGTACCCAGGGGACGATGGGACATGTTCCGATATAAAAAGCTAAGGGATATACCGGGATCAAAAACTATATCAGTATCCCTCGCCTGGGGCGCAGTCATCTCAATCCTGCCGGCCTTAACCGTTGATAAGGGAATAGGTCTATCTACAGGCACAGCCTTCCTCTTTGTGGTCGTCCTAACATTCGTCAGATCAGCTCTCTTTGACATCATGGACATTCAAGGAGACCGAATCGTTGGCAAAGAAACCATTCCCATCATGCTGGGGGAGAAGAAAACCGTACGTATGTTGAGGCTGTCGTTAGGCGTTCTATCCCTGGTCCTCCTGGCTTCATTTCCGCTGGGCCTTACGTCGTCCCTGAGTTACGCCCTGTTGGCGTGTATTATCTATGCTTACGGCTATCTGTTTATATACGAGAAGAAAGCAATATCACACGGTGTCTTGCTGGAAGGCATAGTGGAAACCAATTTTGTCCTTGGCTGGCTGGTTTCTCTGGGTTGGCTATTATTCCTGTCTCACCCTATCAACCCATCACTTCAACCTTAGCAAAGAAAAGGGATCTACTCGAGCCCCGTGCAAACGCACCCCCCAGTGGAGGTGGGGACCGGTTGACCTACCGGAGTAACCCACAAGCCCCAGGACCCTACCTTTTTCAACATGTTGGCCTTCCTTTACGTTGGATCTGGACAGGTGGAAGTACATGGTATAGAGTCCCTGCCCGTGATCGACAATTACGGATTTACCGCTGAAATACAGGTCATCAACCAGCACCACAATACCGGTGTTTGAGCATAGGATCTCTTCTCCCATCTTGGCCCTCAGGTCAATCCCGCTGTGAGGGCTCCTTGGCAGGTTGTTGAGGATACGTCTCACGCCGAATGGGCTCAACATCTTTCCGTTTACCGGTCTAATGAACTCCCCATTCCAGAACCTCTCTCCTCTCTCCTTCTTCCAGATCTTATTGACTTTCCTGCTTTCTCTGCCTACCCGTACCCCCGTCTTCTTATCCAAAACAACCATCTTTTTGGGTAACGTAAGCCTCTGAACCTCAAAGTCCTTCTCAAGTACTCTGATATGGTGTCTACTTTCTATGACGTTACCTCCCCTATCCCTTGCTGATATTGTCAATTCATAGGTTCTGGGGCTGGCGTCCAGGTCTAATCCAAGTAAAGTGCGGAATTCTCCCTTTTTTATTTTATAAAAAGAGAGAACCTTCTCCTGAAACTCTCCGGTCAGCAAAGAAGCCCCTGTGGACGCACTGACATCAACCACACATATTTCCCCCTGGTGAACCTCTCCAGGGAACCAATTAACCTCGAGGAAATCTTCTCCCCCTTTCGCAATGGCATCCCCCAACAGAAAGAGGATGGACAGGGAAAGAGAAAGAAACCAGCAAAGCCAAAAGTGGATCTTCGATCGTGTCTTTTCCAAACTTCCCTCCATTGAAAACCAACAACTCAATCAAGTATATTCGTTTTTTATCCTATAGTCAGCAACAGGCACAAAAAAAGTTTACACTCAAATCAATCCTCTGCCACGACTTCCTTTACCTGGGCAATTATCTCTCCCCTGGATAATCTCACATTTACCCTGTCGCCGACTTTGAACCCCTTCGCATCTTTTACCACATTATAGCCGGGCAATCTTCTCGTTATGCTGTAACCCCTTTGTAGAATATTCAATGGACTTAGCCTCTCCAGTCCCTCCATGTACCTCTCAAACTTGTGTCTCAGGTTCCCGAGGTAATAGGTCATCCGGACATCCATCTCTTTATCTAAATCATCAACCCTCAGCCTAAAATCATCGAGCCTTCTCCTGGGATCCAGGAGCCTCTTCTCAAGAAAATTGAGTCTGTTTTGGCGAGATTCCAGGAGATGACTCATGAGGTTCTTCAGCCTTCCCCTGAAGTGATCTATTGAGATAAGCAATTCAGACTTTTTGGCAACCACTAGTTCCGCAGCAGCAGAAGGTGTCGGTGCACGGAGGTCTGCCACAAAATCTGAAATAGTGAAATCGATCTCATGCCCTACCGCAGAGATTACAGGGATCTTCGAGTCATAGATCGCCCTTGCTGTCACCTCTTCGTTAAAGGCCCATAGGTCCTCCAACGAACCCCCTCCCCTACCCACGATTATTACATCCACAACGAAAGATCTATTGACTTCTTCCAACGCCCGGGCGATCTCCAACGAGGCGCCCTCCCCCTGAACCCGTATCGGAACGATAAGGATCTCCACATTGGGAAATCGCCGGTAAATGATCGTAATCATATCACGAACAGCAGCTCCCGAAGGGGAGGTAATCAATCCAATCTTCCTGGGCAATAAGGGCAAGGGTTTCTTGCTGGAATCATCAAAGAGCCCTTCCTTTTGGAGTCTCTCCTTCAACTGCTCGTAAGCCAGTTGTAAAGCCCCAACCCCCTTAGGTTCTATGTAATCAATTATTATTTGGTAATCGCCTCTCGGTTCATAAACACTTACCCTCCCTCTGCATATCATGTGGAGTCCGTCCTCTACCTTGAACCTGAGAAACCTTGCATGGGACCTGAAAACAACCGCCTTAATCTGGCTGTTAGCGTCTTTTAGGGTAAAATATCGATGACCGGACGATGGGCATCTGAGGTTGGATATTTCACCTTCCACCCAAATACCATCGAAGTCGGATTCCAACTTAAGTCTTATCTGGTGGGTTAGCTCAGAGACAGTGAAAATCTGTGAACTGGAATGGTTATACAAAGACAGGGCCTATCTGTTTCTTATCTAGTGTCTATCCATAAATGGTCTTTTTGCACAATATCTGCGTTATGCTCAAAAAATAATCCTCGGAATATTAAACATATGCCTGCGGTTATTTTTTCACATGCCTTGATCTTGAACAAAAATCCTCATTTCTGGATGGACACTATCTCAGGTTAAATTCCTCGTTTATCCGGTCAGAGACCTCCCTGGTAAGTGCCAGGGCTTTCTCGGCCAGTTCCGGACTCAGTGATCCGACCCCGCAACTTGGGGTAATCAGTGACTGTACCAGTAACCTGTCAAGTTCAACCGCTTTTCCGGTCAATGCCCCCACACTATTCTTCCACTTGGAGATCAAGGAGGCGCTGGTCTCTCGTGACAGGACATGGGGGTCATGGGTGGGTACAATGCCCCACGCAATAATTCCCCCCTTATCGATAAAACATTTTAACTCCTCCTCGTATATAAGGAGGTTGTCAAAAAATCCATAAGCATCAAAACTGAGGATATCTATCTCTGTATTCAGGAGTAACCCCCAGTCCGTATTTTCACAACAATGTGTGGCCGCTATCCCTCCCCCTGAATGGATAACCGCGATTATCTCCCCCAGGGATTTCTGTATGTCCTCCTCTGACACGCTTATGAAGGCGGAGGAACCATATCCCACCAGGCCGGGCTCGTCAATGGAGATTATTACAGGCACCACAAGGGGTTTGAATTTTTCCATCTGCCACTTAGCCTTCATGGCGAGGCTCTTCACTATTATATCCCTGAGGGTTGGATCGTAGTAAGCGTATCGTCCTGCCATATCCACCAAACCGGTCCCCAGGGTAAAAGGCCCCGTAATCTGGCCCTTAACAGCACGAAGACAAAGAGAAGAAGGTTCCAGGACATCCGTTAGGGCATGTAATCCCCGCGCATAATCACGTGATATGGCGAACCTCTCCAGATGAATCAATGACGCACCCTCCGTGACAGACAGATAATCCTCGTAAAACTTTAGCAATGCCTCCTCAAATTCCGGTCCTTCATTCTTAAAATACGTCTTTCCTTCCTCACATACGAGCCCCGGCATTCCCTCATTAAACTGGGTCAGCATACCTTCTCTTGGAAGCCTGGGCATCTGGACCCATGCGGGGATCTGGGGAGTATATCGAAGCATTAGCTGGGTCGACTCCTCGGCGTCAAGATGGGGAAGACTTCCGATAGTAGTTGGCAGACAGTTCGCCGAAAATTCCATTTCCATAATACCTCCCTTATCGGCAAAAAGTATATGCAAACTAACCTTGTGTGTCAAGCACGAGTTTTACACAAAATCATGAAACTTGCATTTTAGACGTCATACCTTGCCCGGTTTATCTATCCGGCTCTTTCTTGATGTCTCCCTTGTCCGTCCCTTACCTCATAATAATCCTTGACGACATTATCCATTTCCTATACCGTCGAAATAATTCGACGGTATAGGAACTCCCATTTTTTAGTCAATTATATCAATTAGTTCCTGAGGCTACCAACTTAAGGCGGGACACATTCCCATAAGCGCTAGCTTAGTCGCAACGTCATTCCGGCGAAAGCCGGAATCCAGTCTTTTAAGTTAAGCCCTTATGGAACACTTTCGGCCCCGTCCCTAACTGATTGAATTTATAGGCTGTCCTGCCTTACGTTGGTAGCCAAATATTATCATTCCAAAAATCCATATGCATGGAAAATAGTCAGCCCTTAAGGCAGAATGAAGAATTGCTGAGAAGACATCACAAGTTTCAATGCCGAATTTTCGTATGACCTTGACCTGGTTCCAAAAAAGCATTGCCTGAATCGATATAACCTGTATAATTAAGACCATGCATGCAATTTGGCACAAGAGCGGTCCAGAGATCAACAATACCCCCTCCCCTCAGGTGCATACTCAAGAGAGAGGAAAGGAGCCATTACGCCTTTGCGGACCCCGTCTTTATGATCTATTTTTGTGCTTCCTGGAGGAGATTATGACCCTTAGCCTGATACACAAAGGCCTTTCCACGTTTTTGGAATATGGAATACCGAATGAAAGGAGTTAACCATGGGACAATTAGCCGGGAAGCAAAAAGGATATACGTACAAGGATTACCTAAACTGGGCGGATGACGAAAGGTGGGAGATTATAGATGGCGCTGCATACAATATGACCCCTGCTCCGAAGGTTAAGCATCAGAGGATTGTATGGGACATATGTACAGTCATTAATAGGAATACTGAAAAGGTAGGGGACTGTATCGCTTTTTCTGCCCCGACTGATGTGGTACTTGACCAACACAATGTGGTCCAGCCGGATGTATTCATCATATGTGACAAGAGCAAGATCACTGAAGACAATATCCGGGGAGCGCCTGATTTGATCATCGAAGTGGCTTCGCCTTCCACCGAGGTAAAAGACAGGAGGGAGAAGAAGAACCTCTATGAGAGGTTTTGCGTAAGGGAGTATATTATCGTATTTCCGGAAAGGGAGTATGTGGAGAGATATACTCTCAAAGAAGACAAATACAGCGCCCCGGAGATCTACAACTGGGACGAGGTGTTAAAACTCATCATCTTTGATATAGGGATAAACCTCTGGGAGATCTTTGATAAGGAGAAAGTGGGAGAGAAAGAGGAGGACGATGAACCGTATCCAATATAGACGGGACATGAAGGTTAAGAAAGTAGAGATCAACGACCCTCCCATGGAGGGCATTGTTCAAAAGAATCTTCACGTGTGGATCAGCAGTTAAACCGCTATGAGCACGGGGACTTCGCAAACCGGAGAAATAGGTATTATGGCCTCGGAATACAAAAAAGAGCGAAAGGGGTCTTACCCCTTTTCTGCCGACCCTTTTTCTGTCCTAAAGGAAAGCAAAAAGATAGTGGGTTTTAATATTGGGATCGGAAGGTAAGCCACGCAGGACGGCCTGTGCCCTTGAAGTCTATTTTGTGGGTGAGGTAGGCATAGTTGTAATGAATTCAAACAATATTCACTTATTGCAGGAATAGAGACTTATAAAATAAAGAGCGTCCCCTATTTTTCACGCGGTCCTCTTAAATCAGGAGGTTTTTAAATGAATGTAAATATAACCATTGAAGTATGGCGAAAGGGCAAATGGTATATTGCCAAATGCCCTGAATTGGATTTTATCTCTCAAGGGAAATCTCGCGAAGAAGCCAAGAACAATCTTTTAGAGGTTATCCAAATACAATTTGAAGAAATGAGTCAAATAGGCGCTTT
>DAOWME010000059.1 GCA_030643245.1 Deltaproteobacteria bacterium | reverse complement strand
CAATTCAGAAATGAGCAATTTTTTCTCTGAGCAAGGCCGCACGACGGTTTGCGCCGAGGCGTACATGATCGTACGTCGCAGGCGGAAACCTGAGGAGAACGCAGCTCAGGGGAAAAAGGGCCATTTCTGGATGGAAACTAGGTATAAAGTCACACAAAGCCAATAAGGAGGAAAAGGATGAGATCGCCGGAGGGCATGTACGATTCTTCGTATGAACACGATGCATGTGGTGTAGGCTTTGTGGTGAACATGGATGGGACAAAGAGCCATGAAGTGATCTCACGCGGCATTCAAGTCCTTGTCAATCTCCTTCACAGGGGTGCTTCTGGGGGCGACGAGAAAACCGGTGACGGCGCGGGTCTTTTGATTCAGATCCCCCATGAATTCCTGCGTCGTGAATGTGATTCTCTTGAAATTTCGCTTCCCGAGGTGGGGGCATACGGGGTCGGCATGGTTTTTTTGCCTGTGGACGAAGACGCGGCAGCTCAGTGCCGGTATATAATGGAACAGACGATTGCCGATGAGGGCCTCGGATTCCTTGGATGGCGTCATGTCCCGGTCAACAGTGATGCTCTCGGAACTTCTGCCCGGGAGGCGCAGCCCTGCATCGTTCAGTGTTTCGTGGCCGGCGGCGGTTTAACAGGCGAGGATCTGGAAAGAAAGCTGTACGTGGCCCGCAGGCAAATGGAGAAACGGGTCGAGGCCGCCATGCCCTTGGGCGACCGTTTTTACATTGTCAGTCTCTCATGCCGAACCCTTGTGTACAAGGGGATGATGATGGGACCCCAGCTTTCCCAATTCTTTGGGGATGTGAATGATCCGTCGTTCAGCAGCGCTCTTGCCGTGGTTCATCAGCGATACAGCACCAATACGTTCCCGTCATGGAAGCTTGCGCACCCGTTTCGGTATCTGGCCCACAATGGAGAGATCAACACATTGCGGGGCAACAGGAATCACATGGCCTCACGAGAAAACCAACTGGAATCGGATCTGTTCGGCCCGGACATAAAGAAGCTCCTCCCCATACTCGATGCTGAAGGCAGCGATTCCGCATGCCTGGACAATGCTTTGGAACTGCTTGTATCCGGCGGACGTGATCTTGCACACGCAATGATGATGTTGATTCCTCAGGCCTGGGGCGTCAGGTACCCAATTGGACCGGATCTGAGAGGATTCTTTGAATATCATTCGGGAATGATGGAACCCTGGGACGGTCCTGCTGCCGTTGCCTTCACCGATGGGACAGTTGTAGGGGCATTGCTTGACCGGAATGGGCTGAGACCTGCTCGCTATACCGTGACCAAAGACGATTTCATGGTGCTTGCTTCGGAAACAGGTGTCCTGGATTTCCCTGCAGATGACATAGTCGAGCGTGGCGCGTTGCGACCGGGGGAGATCATACTGGTGGATCCCGGAGAAAAGAGGGTACTCAAAGACAAGGAGCTCAAGACACGGTACGCCAGAAAACAGCCATACAGACGTTGGGTGGAAGAAAACAAGATAAGCTTGCGCGGGCTTTTCAGCGATGTCTCTCCGGTTGAGCCGGATATTGAAAGACTCTTTTGCAGACAGAAGCTTTTCGGATACTCCCGAGAGGACCTGAACCTGATTCTCGGACCTATGGCCGCCAGGGGGAATGAACCTGTGGGTTCCATGGGATGCGACTCACCGCTGGCGGTGCTCTCCGACAAACCGCAGCTGCTCTATTCCTATTTCAAGCAGATGTTTGCTCAGATCACCAATCCGGCCATAGACCCCATACGGGAAGAGCTTGTCATGTCGCTCATGACCTTCGTGGGGAACAAGGCTAACATTCTATCAGAGGTGCCCCAGAACGCTCGTTTGATCAAGCTGATGCATCCCATTCTCTCCAATGAGGATCTGGAAAGGCTGCGAAGCCTCAACCTTCTTGATTTCAAGGCCCGGACTCTGCAGATGGGTTTTCAAGCAGGCGGCGGGGCCGAAGAACTCCGGAGGGCATTGGATACGCTCATCAGCAGCGCTGAAGAAACAATCAAGGGCGGCAACACGCTTGTTGTATTATCCGATAAGGACCTTCCCGAGGGAATGATTCCGATTCCGGCTCTCCTGGCAGTCTCAGCCGTGAACAGGCATCTGAGCGAAAAGAGAATGAGGACAAGCTCCGGTGTGATTGTTGAAACCGGTGAAGCAAGAGAAGTTCAGCATATGGCATTGCTCCTGGGTTACGGAGCAACAGCGGTCAATCCATACCTGGCATTCGATACAATCGCGGACATGGTTGCGAGAAATGCTCTTGGATCAGATGTCACGCCGGCGAAAAGCATAGAAAACTACATCACGGCCGTTTGCAAGGGATTGCTGAAGATCATGTCCAAGATGGGCATCTCTACCCTGCGAAGCTATCGCGGGGCACAGGTCTTCGAAGCAGTCGGGCTGAAGAGCGACTTTGTTGCACGTTATTTCCCAGGCACTGCGTCGCGTGTTGAAGGAATCGACCTAGCGGAAATTGCAGCCGAAGCCAATACCAGGTATGAATATGCACGGGTCAATGAAGGTCTATTGGCAAGTGGCGGGTATTACAGATTCCGACGGGACGGGGAAAGACACCTGTGGAGGCCCGAGGCCATCATCAAACTCCAGCTCGCAACGAGAAGGAATGATAATGAACTGTACCGTGAATATGCTGCGCTGATCAATGATCAGGCTGAAAAACAATACACATTGCGGGGTTTGTTCAAGTTTAAGGAATGTGATCCTGTGCCCCTTGAAGCAGTGGAGCCTACCTCGGAGATTATGAAACGGTTCGTCACCGGGGCAATGTCATTCGGATCCATAAGCCGTGAAGCACATGAGACGCTGGCCATTGCAATGAATCGTATCGGTGGCATGAGCAACAGCGGCGAGGGCGGTGAAGATCCGGAACGGTACAGGCCGCTGCCCAACGGCGACAGCAGATCAAGCGCAGTTAAACAGGTGGCAAGCGGCAGGTTCGGTGTGACCATCGAGTATCTCACAAATGCCAGTGACCTTCAAATCAAGATCGCCCAGGGCGCAAAGCCCGGTGAAGGCGGCCAGCTTCCCGGGCACAAGGTGAACGATGAGATAGCGCTTGTCCGTCATTCAACCCCTGGAGTTACGCTTATTTCCCCACCGCCTCATCATGACATCTATTCCATTGAAGATATAAAACAGCTCATCTTTGACCTGAAGAATGCGAATCCGGATGCGCGCATCTCCGTGAAACTGGTCTCGGAAATGGGGGTGGGCACCATTGCAGCGGGTGTGAGTAAAGCGCGGGCGGATGTGGTCCTGATCAGCGGGTTTGATGGGGGGACAGGGGCATCGCCTCTTTCGTCTATACAACACGCAGGCACGCCGTGGGAACTTGGGTTATCGGAAACGCAGCAAACCCTCATGATCAACAATCTGAGAAGCCGGATTCGAATCCAGACAGACGGCCAGATGAAGACCGGCCGTGACGTTGCCGTAGCGGCTCTGCTCGGAGCAGAAGAGTTCGGTTTTGCCACTGCCGCTCTTGTGGTATGTGGGTGTGTGATGATGAGGAAGTGCAATGAAAACATTTGTTCTGTGGGTATTGCCACTCAGGACCCCAGACTGCGCAAAAGGTTTGCAGGCAAACCGGAATATGTGATCAATTTCTTTCGAATGATTGCGGAAGAGTTGAGAGAATACATGGCCCAACTGGGATTCAGGCGTATGGATGACATGATCGGCAGAAGCGACCTGCTGGAGATGAACGATGCTGTGGAATTCTGGAAAGCGCGTGGTCTGGATTTCTCAAGGATCTTTTACTGTGTTGATAACCTTGAGAACAGGGTAAGACGCTGTACCGAATCGCAAGCGCATGAGATCGAAGACGTTCTCGATAGAAGACTTATCAGAGAAGCCGCGCCTGCATTGGATGAGAAAAGATCCGTCAAAGGGGAGTTCAACATACGAAACGTGAATCTGGCAGTGGGAACGATGCTGTCAGGACGGATCGCCAAAAAGTACGGAGGAAAAGGGCTTCCCCGGGACACAATACACTTCACTTTCAAGGGATCGGCAGGGCAGAGCTTCGGTGCCTTTGGCGCCGGGGGATTGACCATGGTGCTTGAAGGCGACGCCAACGACTATCTCGGCAAGGGACTTTCAGGTGCTCGGATCATAGTGAAACCGTCCAAAGGTAAAGGCTTTGATCCGTACACCAATATCATTTGCGGAAATGTTCTTCTCTATGGCGCCACATCTGGTGAGCTGTATGTCAACGGATGTGCGGGCGAGCGATTCGCCATCAGGAACAGCGGTGTATATACGGTTGTGGAGGGTGTGGGGGATCACGGGTGTGAATACATGACTGGCGGTCGCGTGGTGGTACTGGGGGAAACGGGCATCAACTTTGCCGCAGGCATGAGCGGAGGCATTGCCTACGTCTATGATCCTGAAAGTACATTTGATGGTAGGTGCAACCTGGGTATGGTGGACCTGGAGCTTGTAACGGAGCAAGAAGATATTCAGTTGCTCAAGGGCATGATCCAACAGCACATGACATATACGGGCAGCGAGAGGGCGAGGTATATTCTGGATAACTGGCAGGCCTGTATGCCTTCTTTTGTGAAGGTGTTTCCCATAGAGTACAGAAGTGCCCTGGGACGGATGATGAAGGAAGACGAGGCAACAGAACGAAAAGAAGTAAGCGATGCATAAGAAGATAAGGGACGAGGCCGAAACAACTTGATGAAGTTATTTCGGCCTCGTCCCTAACCAACCGGAAGGACAGGCGATGGGCAAGGTAGGTGGATTTCTGGAATATAACAGAAAGATTCCCGGTTATCGTCCCAAAGAGGAAAGGCTCAAGGATTTCAAGGCCGTTGAAAAGACGCTTTCTAAAGAGGAACTCCGTGAACAGGCAGCGCGATGCATGGAGTGCGGCACGCCATTCTGCCATGCATCAGGCTGCCCGCTGGGCAATATGATCCCGGAATTCAATGAATTCGTGTATCTCGGGCTCTGGAAAGAAGCCCTGGCAGTGCTTTTGTCCACGGGCGGTTTTCCGGAATTCACGGGACGACTTTGTCCGGAGCTCTGTGAGGCATCATGCGTCCTCGGCATCAATGATGATCCGGTCACCATCCGTCAGATCGAGCTGGCAATCATTGAGACAGCATTCGACAAAGGATACATGAAACCATCTCCGCCGTCGAAGAGGCTTGACCGTCGTATTGCAGTTGTGGGGTCCGGTCCTGCCGGACTCGCAGTTGGTGATGCATTGAACAAACTGGGATATCACGTGACCATATTCGACAATGCCGGACTACCTGGAGGAATTCTTCGCTACGGCATCCCTGGTTTCAAGCTGGAGAAATGGGTAGTGGATCGCCGGATCAATCTTATGAAAGAAGAGGGTGTTCTATTCGAGAATCGTGTGACTGTCGGCGAGGATTTGTCATATCGGTATTTACGGGACAGGTTCCATGCCGTCTGTCTTGCCGGAGGCGCTCGTGAGCCTCGCGATTTGAATATCCCCGGCAGGGATCTGGATGGAATTCATTTCGCCATGGATTATCTTACCTGCCAAAACCGAAAGAATGCAGGCGAACCGATGGATCGGGACATTGACGCAGAAGGAAAAAAGGTGGTTGTCCTTGGCGGGGGCGACACCGGTTCCGATTGTCTGGGTACGGCCCTGCGTCAGGGCGCTGCCAAGGTCTATCAGTTTGAGATCATGCCCAAGCCGCCTGTTGAGCGACCCGAGTCAACGCCATGGCCGACATGGCCGAATATGCTCCGTAAGTCGAGCAGCCACGAGGAAGGTGGTGACCGGAGGTGGGCGGTCAGCACTGTGGAGTGTGTCGGACAAGATGGCCGTGTTTCCCAATTGAAGTGCATCGAGGTCGAGTGTGAAGTGCGGCCCGGCGGCCTTCTGAATTTTAAAAAAATCAAAGGAACGGAGTTTCAGATATCCGCACAGCTCGTCCTGCTGGCTCTGGGTTTTACCGGCCCGGGAAAAAACAGGATCATTGAGGATATGGGAATCCAACTTGACGGCAGGGGGAACGTGTGGGTTGACGAAAACTGCATGACCAACGTGGAAGCCATATTTGCAGCGGGCGATATGGCTAGAGGCCAGTCTTTGATCGTTCACGCAATCGCAGATGGCCGCAAAACCGCAAAAAGTATCGCACGTTACCTGGACTGACAGTCAGTTTTTTCGGCCTGTGCAGTTGGGGCAGGTTTAACGCTTGCCGGCTTACTTATAGAGGAAGAACATGGGACAGAACAACAAGGATTTTATGAGTGAAAACACATCAGAAGAAAGTTTCGAAGAATTGTTGAACCAGAGCATTTTTAAGCCCATTCGTTTCAACCCTGGTGAAAAGGTTGATGGTGTGATTACTCACATAGCAAAAGAATGGGTTTTTATTGATTTAGGAGGCAAATCAGAGGGTTGCATCGCAATAGATGAATTTTTGGATGATGATGGTAACATCACCGTAAAAGATGGGGATACGACCAGCGCCTATTTTCTGTCCCCTAAAAACAATAACATGTTATTTACCACCAGACTCACGAGTGGCTCAGCCGGGGACCAATTCCTGGAAGAGGCATATCACAACCGGATCCCCATTGAGGGTTTCGTTGAGAAAGAGATCAAGGGGGGATTTCAGGTCAAGATCCCTGGAAATATTCACGCATTTTGCCCGTATTCCCAGATGGGACTGCATCGGAATGAAAATACCGACCAGTATCTCGGCCAACATTTGACGTTTCACATCATCGAATATGGCGAAAAGGGTCGTAACATTGTTGTTTCCAACAGGGCTGTATTGGAAGAGGAGCGTCAAAAACAGAAGGAAACCCTGAGAGAATCATTAAAAGAGGGAATGAGCATCAGTGGACACATAACATCAATCAGGAAATTTGGTGCGTTTGTGGATGTCGGGGGGATTGAAGGATTGATCCCTATCTCTGAGATTTCATGGGGTCGAGTGAAAGATATCAATCATTCACTCTCTGTAAGTCAAAAGGTAGATCTTGTAATCAAAAAACTGGACTGGGAAAACAACAAGTTCTCCTTCAGCCTGAAAGAGGCTCTGCCCGATCCGTGGGAGGCCATTGGGGTGAAGTATCCGGAAGGTTCCAGCCATACAGGAAGAGTGGAGCGCATTGTCCCTTTTGGCGCCTTTGTCACACTTGAACCCGGCATAGACGGTCTTATGCATATTTCAGAACTGGGAAAAGGTAATAGGATAAAGCACCCCCGTGAAGTCCTGGAAGTCAATCAGACCGTTGAAGTGAAGATACTCAAGGTGGATCAGGAGGGAAAACGCCTTTCACTTGCAATGGGTTCGGATGACCCGGATTCAGAAGAGTATGATGACTACAGTGAACACATTGCAACAAACGGTAGCAAATCATCCGGATCTTTCGGCACGCTGGGAGATCTTCTTCGAGACAAAATGAAGAAAAAATGAGATGCCAGAGAATGCACAATCCATCGAACAGTAGACCTTGGATATACCTCAATTATTCATTCGGCATCCTTCATACAGCAGTTTACACTTTTGAAATTATGGCTGCTTCAACGGTGGTCAAATTTTAACCCGTGCAGAACTCGCATCTAAGTGAGCATAAAGAAAAAATAGCCTCCAGCTATTAAATTTAACCTATAGGCTTTAAAACTACAAACATTCAAAAAAACGGGGCTTTCCCACTGTTCTTTCTTAACGCTCATTAAAATGCTCAAACAGCTGCACGGATTAAAATTTGACCACCGTTGAATCTGTGCTGAGACCGTTTTTTTATTAGAAAGTGTAAACTATTTTATAGCTTTTATGAAGGATGCCAATTATTCCTGACAAAATTTGTAAAGGGTGGAAACCGTAGCAAAAAAGCATACTGAAGTTCTTTTAAAAAGTGTAGGTCTGATCCTTATGACCCTGACTTAAATGGAGATTGGAATACATGAGAAAATGCTCAGGAAGCAATACAGAAGAATGGCGATTTGACGCAATTTTTGATGTTGAATGCCCTGATTGCGGAAACTTGGTTGAATTCTTTAAAGGGTAGTGCTTTTCTTGTTCAGTGTTCATATTCAATGATCTTCATGTAATATAGGTGATGCGATGAAACACAGCGAGCCCATTTCTATCGTGAGCAAAATCATGATTGAATTTGCCGAGTTGACGGGATTATCAGGGAGCGGGAAGGCCCCTCGTCGGTACTTATGGACTGACGCTTTTGCTGTTTGCAACTTCCTGAACCTCTATCGGCAAACGACCGAGCAAAGATTCATGGATCTTGCCGTGAGCCTTGTTAATCATGTCCACAATAGACTCGGCCGGTACAGCGAAGATGACCCAAGAGACGGGTGGATCAGCGGACTTGATGAAAAGGAGGGTAAAAAGCACCCCACAAAAGGGGGATTGAGAATTGGAAAAGAATTGAACGAACGTAAGACTACTGACCCTTTTGACGAACGTTTGGAATGGGATCGGGATGGGCAATACTATCATTATCTCACAAAATGGATGCATGCGCTGAATCAAGTAAGCAGGGTCACTGGAGATGTAACTTACAACAGGTGGGCCATGGAACTGGCGAAGGCAGCCCATGCTGGATTTACCTACTTCCCATGGGAAGGGGGCCGGAAACGCATGTATTGGAAAATGAGTATTGACCTCTCTTATCCTCTTGTACCATCAATGGGACATCACGATCCCCTGGATGGTTTCATTACTTACAGCCAGCTTCGTGCAACTGCAACTCAATATTCCGGAACATCAACATGGCCTGATCTCACCGTTGAGATTGAAGACATGTCTACCATTTGCAAGGGAAAAAGCTGGGTCACAGACGACCCCCTCGGCATTGGCGGTCTTTTGTGTGATGCGTATAGAGTAGCTCAGTTGATTATTCACTGGAATTTTCAACAAACCGATCTGATGGAGAATCTATTGGATTCTTCCCTGCAAGGTTTGAAATCATACACAGGAGGGAATCACTTAAACCTTCCCCCTAATTACCGTCTTGCATTTCGGGAACTGGGATTGTCTCTCGGATTGCGTGCTGTTGCAAAATTGCAGGGATTGATTGAGGAAAACCATAGTCTTTTCAATAGGAAACATCCCCTGCATTCGCAGATTCAAAACCTATCGCGATACCTACCGTTCATTGAGCTGATTGAGGTGTTCTGGCTTGAACCCACACACAGAGAATCCAAGAGTTGGATGGAACATCAGGATATCAATATGGTGATGTTGGCAACCTCCCTTGCTCCTGATGGATACCTGGAACTGTTACCTTGGATCTATGTAGGGCCCTTTCCGGCTAAAATTGGAGATTGATGTCATGACCAAAGTGGGGTTTATCCAGCTCAGGATCTCATAGAGGACTTTATCCCCACAGCCTCACCCTGCCTGACAAGTTTATTTATTTTCTTAAACATTGTCTACTCCCTTTCAAGTGATATGTTAAAAGCTGTCATGCATGATTTGCTGTTCATGCCCTCTTCAACACCTAACTTCTCACTAACTCGTGCCCATCCATATTTATCTCAATTGTAAAGGGACACTACCGAGGGGGTTAGAGGTTATTTTTTACCCCTATACCTTAAACCTTTACCTTAGGGGCGAGGCTGAAATAACTTCCTCAAGTTGGCGCTCAGATTTAGGTCAGATTTGGTCGATCTGAAAATACAAAACCACAGGAATAGTCTTACCTATTTCGAGGATTTTGTGTTTGAAGATCGGTCAAAGATGGCCTGAAGATGAGATGTACAAATGGGGAAGTTACTTCGACCTCGCCCCTTACCAACACTTTATTCCATACGCCCAGCACCATCCCCCTTCAGTATCTTAAATTCATTGTCAATTTTTTGCGACCACTTTCTCATAAGGGAAAACTCCTCAATGAGCTGTTCCATAAGGGCGCCGGCCATACCTTCCCCTATTGTTGTCTTTATTTTTTTCACCAGGGTCGTCAGATGTTTGAGCTTCATGCTTGAAAGGTGAATAGAGATGACGCCTTCTATAAGGATAAGACTTGCAAATGCGATAGCCCCTTCTCCCTGAAATAGCCTGAGAGGGAGGTTAAAAAGATTGTTAATAATCTTCAAAGGGTCTAACTCCGACAACTCAGAGATTTGGTGAACACCAAGCATGTGAAAGAAAAAGAATATAACAGGCACACCTAAGTATAGCCATTGGCGCATGATGAAAAACCGTGTCCCCCGTTGTCCCAGATGGGAAAGCTCTGTCAGAACATCCAGCGACTGACGATTCTTATGGACAAACACATCGAGTCTTTCTGCCATAGAAAGGATTGGAATATGGCCGGCAAGACCGACTATGGCGCTGTTTAGGCGATTGTCCAACGCCTTGATATATTCAGGGAGAGAACAGGTCTCTCGTGACACGCGTATTCTTTTGGCAGAAGGCATGAATCTTCTTAGAAGATTGTTGGCCAACCTGACGGGCCGGAGATATGTATCCCGGTCTTCCAGCACATTGAAAAGTCTATCATCCAGATCAGGATCTATAAGGTCGAGTACTTCATTACGGGCCGTCTCTTTTAAGGAGCCAAGCTCCTCTTCCACTTCCCCAAGCGCCTTTAAGAGCCTCTTTATATCCTGTCCCATACGGAGGTCCTTCAGGATTCCCTGCACCAGGTCATCGAGCTCCTCTTCTACATTAGCAGCCTTTATGGCAAGCAGTTCCTTTTCCCTTCTCTCTTTGAAGATAAATGATGCAAACCGTTGAAACTCCCGGCTTCCCGGAGAATCGTCTCCTGCGAAAGCCTCTTTGGCCGAAAAGGCAAATATGCGGGGGCTGTCCGTGAAGGACTGCTGGAGCATTATGGTAAGGCGACCCATGACCTTGACCAGATCCTCCTCTGACAACTCATCCCTTTTGTTCAGTACAAAGGAAAAATTCTTGCTCGATTTTTTTAATAGTTTCATCAACTCCCACATGGCCCCATCAGCATACTTTTCAGGGGATGTTACCCAGATTAAAAGATCGAGTTCTACTGTAAAGTCCATCACCATTTGATGATGAGTTTTGACCAGGCTGTCATAGTCCGGCATATCACAGATAATAATATGCTTAATCTCGTCTACTTCGTGCTCTGCCGGAGGAGCAAGAAATGAGTAGTCATCTCCAAACCCCGGTTCGATTTTCTTGTGACAATATACCACCACCTTGTCCGTGTAAGGACGTTTGTGAGATGCAACAGATACAATCTGCTCGGCAAGAGCATTGATAATTGAAGACTTTCCTACCCCTGTGCCGCCTAGGAGCCCTATCTTCAAGGGGGTCTGCCCCGCCCTGACCAGCGCCTCTCGTCCTTTTCCGCACAGAGCTGAGACACGATCCTTGTCTTCATGAGACAGAAGACTTCCTTCCGTTGCCAGACCGTTAAGCTGATCCAATCGTGTCTTGAAATTCACTAAAGCATCCGGAGTCTTGGATATCTTCATTTTGGTTCAAAATCCTCTAATAGATCTAAATATCGTTTGTGCTGAGCCATTAGTACTTTTTTTACAGCATCCATATATCGCTCGTTAAGTTCCTTGGCAATTGTCTTAAGTTCATTAAGGATGAATATCTCCATGGCGCCCCCGGTTATAAAAGGGGAAAGGGTTGCGTCAATAGCCAATTCAAGAATACTCAGACCGCCCATTGTAACACTCTCTATTCCTACTATTAGGATTCCCCAGGCCATGGACAGGGAATACATCCCTACCCTCTTATGAGGTGGAATTCCCTTCTTTAATGTCTGAAATCTCTCATTGAGCCAGCGTTCCACCCCCTTCAGGTTCGCTTCCAGGAGCGCTTTAGCCTCGTCCCGGCCCATTTCCGGACTATCCTCACTAAAGGCCAGGTTAAGAGGCCCCTCTTTTATCCCTTGCGCCACATAAAGCTGGTATTTTGTCAAGGCAGATAAGAGGGGACCCAAATCAACTTTTTTATGGAGAGTCTTTAGTCCCTGCTCCATTCTCTTCTCAGAAGGAGGAAGTATCCCCGCAAGGCGGAGGGGAATTTTAATGATAGAAGTTAAAATGCGGCGCGGACCTGAAAGAATATCGTATTGCTGATAAACTTTTTTTATACGATACTTCAGCGCTCTCTTTAATACAGGGTCTTTGGGTACGGATAATGAATGATTCAATTGTCCCCAGGCATCTAGAAATGCCTTGTTAAGGGTAGCTGCGTATTCGTTGTATGCCTCCCTTTCCACAGACAACATGTCCTCCAGACCTTTTTCCAGGTTTTTTAGCCTCTTATGCGCGGCTGACACCTCTTTGGCCCTCACCTTTCCATCTCTTATGTTCACCTGGCCGAAAAGGTGCGCCTTAAGGGGGAGCAGTTCAGATGAAATTGTATCTATGGATGGGGAATGGATTCTCTTCAATGTAAAAATCCCCTCAGGGTTTATAAGCCCCCAGTCTCTGAGTTGTCTGCCAATCTCTTCAGATTCTGCTTCTGAACTTACCTTATTCAACACGAACACAATTTCCTTTTTGTCGAGTTTGGCCTGTTTTATCAGGGAAACAGGGCGATCATCTGCGTATTTTTCCATACTGCTCACAAAAACTATAAGATCCGCCAACAGATAGAGGTCCAGGGCCGTCTGCCTGTTCTCCTCCAAAAGACTGTCCATATCAGGAGAATCAATTACAATAAACTTTACTTCAGGATCAGAATGAGAAATAATAGTAACAGCGCCTTTCTCCCCCTGCAAGGGCTTGTCTAGTTGATCCTGTTCAATTATGTGTATTTTATCCCACCACGATAAAACTTTGTCTTGTAAAATAAGAACATGCTTCTCCGGACAGTAAAATATTCCGCCACTGGTAGCGGGCCTTTCCACACTGGTCAGGCTTGTCTCGTAGTTGATAAGACCATTGAATATCGTGGACTTGCCTGTTCCTGTGCCACCCATAACCACTACCAACAGTGGAAAAGAGGGGTGCGCCTCCTTGAACTCTATTATACTGCGCATCTTCAAGGCCCTCTCTTTGACCTCTTCGAATTCTTCAGGGTCAATACTCAGGCCGGATATGTCAGTATTGAGGAATGAATTGATTTTTCTGCCCTTTCTTTCAAAATTAGCCACAGACCCACACAGACCTGTGACGTATATGTCAAGCAGATTAGGGACGTGGCCGAAATAACTTCCTCAAGTTGGCGCTCAGATTTAGGTCAGATTTGTTCGATCTGAAAATACAAAACCACAGGAATAGTTTTGCCTATTTCGAGGATTTTGTGTTTGAAGATCGGGCAAAGATGGCCT
>DAOWME010000035.1 GCA_030643245.1 Deltaproteobacteria bacterium | reverse complement strand
CAATTCAGAAATGAGCAATTTTTTCTCTGAGCAAGGCCGCACGACGGTTTGCGCCGAGGCGTACATGATCGTACGTCGCAGGCGGAAACCTGAGGAGAACGCAGCTCAGGGGAAAAAGGGCCATTTCTGGATGGAAACTAGTTAAACTATAGGCTATTCGATCTGTGGGGCTTGGTTCTAGCTTCGGCCATTATGTGTGACATTAGCTGGATAGGAAGCGCTGGATGGATCTTTGACGAAAATTTTGAGCTGTTTTGCGAGAGACTCTTTGTGAGCGGAGCGTAAAATTGCAAGCGGTTTGACGGAGCAAAGCGACCGAATTCTTGCAATTTAGCGAAGTGAACTTAGAATCTTCAAAACAGATCAAACAGTGATCGAAAAATATATTATGAGCCGATACCGAATCGATTATAACCGCACAACTCGAAACTATTTCCCAAGCAATGAACGGGCAATCAATACCCTCTGTATTTGATTAGTGCCGGCTGCTATCTGAGTAGCCTTGGCATCCCTCATCATCCTCTCCACCGGATAGTCTTTCATATAGCCATAACCCCCCAATATCTGAACAGCATCGGTGGTAACCTTCATGGCGGCATCCGAGGCAAAACACTTCGCTATGGCTGATATGGAACTCACATCTCTTATACCTTGGTCTATTTGAGAAGCAGCAGTATAGGTTACGGAACGACCGGTCTCTATCAGGATTGCCATATCGGCAAGCATAAATTGAATACCCTGAAACTCGGCAATAGGTCTACCGAATTGCACCCTCTCTTTGGCATACTGTACCGCATAATCCAAGGCGCCCTGTGAAATGCCGAGGGCCATAGAGGCAAACCAGAGTCGTTCTACGTTAAGACAATTCACCAATATCTTGAAGCCCTCTCCTTCATGACCAAGTAAGTCTTCTTTTGAAACTCTGAGGTCTTCCATTACGACCTCTGCGCTGACCCCTCCTCTGAGACCCATTGGATTTTCTATCTTACCTGTACTTAACCCGGGCGCTCCCTTCTCTACCATGAAATAGGAAAGACCTTCCAATTTTCTCTCCGGAGCGGTATACACGAATATCGCAAATAGATCAGCTGCCCCGCCCATCGAAATGAAACACTTTGTCCCATTTATAATGTAATCGTCTCCTTTCAGGACAGCCCTGGTTCTCATTGAACTGAGGTCTGAACCCGCATTCGGCTCTGTTACCGTTATTGAACCAACCTTGTTACCTTCAGATATAATGGTGAAGAACCTCTTCTTCTGTTCATAACTCGCGGCGTAGAAAAGTAGATCGATAATAAGGTGAATGCTCATCATTAAACCAGCAGCGGTTAATGAAACCTTTGATATCTCCTCAAGAACCATACCGATTGTACTTACATCGGCCCCAATTCCTCCATACTCCTCTGGAAGGGCCATCTTGAGAAGGCCATGTTCAGTGAACAACTCTTTGACATCAGTGGGAAAGTCATTGCTCTCATCAATTTCTGCTGCTCTTGGCTCAATCTTCTCTTCTGTTAACCTTCTCACCATTTCCAAAATCATCCGCTGCTCTTCCGTCTGGTCAATATACATGATATCTTCTACCTCCTCCTACTTAAAATCCCCCCTAGCCCCCCTTTACAAAGGGGTGAATTCCGAAAAGTCCCCCTTTTGCAAAGGGTGATTTAGGAGGATTTTTCAGGTAACCGCACAGGTCCCAATCTTTCACATTTTTCGGCCCTTCATTTGCGGTAGGGCACAATATCGCTTCTTTTTCATAGAGGATTCAGCTATAAAGCTCCTTGGGATATTGGGTTAGGGACGTGGCCGGAATAACTTCCTCAAGTTGGCGCTCAGATTTAGGTCAGATTTGTTCGATCTGAAAATACAAAACCACAGGAATAGTCTTACCTATTTCGAGGATTTTGTGTTTGAAGATCGGTCAAAGATAGCCTGAAGATGAGATGTACAAATGGGGAAGTTATTTCGGCCACGTCCTTTATCAAATAAGGGGGAGGAAGTCCCTCCCGAGGATCTCCCGGCAGACGATGGTCTTCATCGCCTCCGCCGTGCCATCGCCAAACTCGCAGCCGATAGCATCCCTCAAGCGCTGTTCCTGGAGGTAAGAAACTCGTTCTGCGGAAAACCGTAAGTTCTCTAGAAGCTCCCGATAATTGTTTCCGCTTCCTTGATCACGTTCGAGAGTGCCGATGAATCCAGCCCCGTTATCTCACTCGGCAATTTTCCTTGCAGGTCTAAGAAATCAGCCCACATTGGGCAGGCATATAGCGAGACACCGGTTGCCTTGGCCTTCTTCACCAGCTCCATGGTATCAATAGCGGGAAACCCCCGAGTAGGCGCAGGATAGGTCGGCAGTTCTTTCTCCGCGGCTTTCTTTGCGATTTGTGTCCTTGTATCCCGATCCCGTAACAGGGGGGACCAATCCAAAACCTGCCCGGCGAGGGCCGCTAGAGACTCCTCAGTGAACAAGACATTGACTTCGTTGCCCTCTTTTTTAACCTCCATAGCTACCAAAAGGTTACTAAGAATGGAATTCTCCAGGGCGTCTCGGCAAATTAAAAGTAATTTCATTCCTTACCTCCTATTCTTTTTCTCTTCTCACTTTCCAGAAATCCGGCGCTCTCTTCTCCATAAAGGCTTGCTGAGCCTCTTTGACTTCAGGGCTGTCAATGACATCCGGATGCATTAAATTGGTCCAGTGTCCGCTTTGACCTCTCATGTAATCGATATCGCTGTCGAAAGCAGTCTTGAGGATCTCGATGCAGGGCGGACAGAGGGATAGTATCTCTTCGCACCATCTATCCACTTCTTCATCCAGCTTATTCAAAGGCACCACTTTGTTGACCAGTCCCATCTCTAAAGCTTCCTGAGCGGTGTACCGCCTGGCAAACATCCATATCTCGCGTGCTTTTTTTGCTCCCACGACTCTGGTAAGGTATGTAACATACCAACCATCGGCCGGGCTTCCCACTCGGGGGCCATTCTGGCCAAAGACGGCATTGTCTGCTGCTAGAGTGAAATCGCAACAATAGGCCAGATGATGACCGCCGCCGATAGCATAGCCTTTGACCGCAGCGATTACAGGCTTTCGGCAAGCCCGCACAAGATCATTGATGAGTAGCCCCCCGCTAAAGAACTCCATCCGGGTGCCCCCGGTCGCCTCCCAGCTCACATCACCCCCGGTGCTGAAGGCCTGATCGCCGGCCCCGGTAAGGATCACAACCCCAACAGCGGGATCATGGCTCGCATCATAAAAGGCCGTCCCAAGCTCGTCAGTGGTGTGGTCGGTAAAAGCATTCAGTGCTTTAGGACGATTAATGGTTATCCGCGCAACCCCGCCGCCTTCGCTACGAGATTTCTTTTCATAGATAACTTCCGTGAACTCAAAATCGGGCAATTTTTCCCACGCAGCCCATCCCATTTTCTTCCTCCTTATCTTCATTATTCATGTCTTACCCCGGCAAAATGCCAGGCTTAATCCCCCTTCTCTCAGCAATTCCTCACATTTCATCTCCCTCCTTTCCGTTAGGTAATCTCCACGCTTCTTGAGAATCCTTCTTCGGAAGATTTTCTGATGTGAACACATTCAGCCCCTCTTTCTTGTTGGCTTCGCTCCATACCTGCTTCCGGTCAAATCGGATCTCTGTTCTCCTTATGATCTCATCCTGGGTTTCCTCGTCCAGGTGAATGAAGAAGGCGCTAAACCCGGCGACCCTTACCACCAGATCTCGATGTTCTTCCGGATAAAGCCGGGCATCCTTCAACGTTTCACTGCTTACACAGTTGAACTGTATATGATAGCCTCCTAAATCCATGTAGGTCTTGATCAAGCTCAGCAACTTCCTGGCGCCTTCCCTACCTTCCAAGGCTGAAGCAAACGGCGTAGGAAACTGCTCGCGATATATATTCCAGCTGACACGGGAGATTTGACGTTCGAACGGGATGAGGTACTCAAGTTGCTTTCTAACGGCCTCATGGAATTCCCCGTACGTCTCGAATGACTCGGCCTCTCCAGTTTCAGGCCCTACCTGCACCCCGCTCAGGGGATCTTTGCCATTATTCAATGCCAGCTCCACCACCTTGGCCATGTTGAATGAGGCTTCCCAAAGACCGTCCATACGACCGGGGATATAACTCTGGACACATCCCCAAATAGTATTATCCCGGGCCTCTTCCATGGTTATTCTGATTTACGATACGTACAGCAGTTTTTATCAGGGACGATTCAGTGGGTAAAAGCCATGTCTTGGCTTAACGCCTTTACCATTAAGTCTTCAGGAGAGGAGATGTTCGGGTCTTACGGAGTTTGGAGAAGGGAAATATGCAGCTCAGACCAAATCATTCGCAGCACAATGGGATGATTAATCAAATTATATTTTATCCTATTTATGATCTTATATTTGATCTAATTTGTCAAGGGAATTTCTTCTGAAGCAGGAATTCTGATTATGGCATTTTCCCTGATAGATCAATAAATACGATTGTGTTTATTGCCGAGAGCTCGTCCCCGTCCCTTATCAACTTGGAATCGGTACCTTAAGCCATACTGTAGTCCTTGGCAGGCAACAAAAAATGCGTAGCAGACCGGGATTAAGAAGGATTCGCACTCTTGGCCAGTTCGTTGTCAACAACGTATATACAGACTTCCTTCGCACCCTTTTCGGCATAACCGTGCTTTTTGCAGAGGTTGTCTATGAGAAATGTGACATCATTCCTGATTCTCTTATCGTATGTCTTGAAATCCTCACTGTCGTAGTCTTTGATTGCGCGTCGGAAGTTTTCGTTTTCGAGAAAGGGGTCGAGCACCTTTTCCTTGAGATTGTATTCGTATTGTTTATGAAGTGTTTGATAAAGCTCCGTTTCGGTAATGGGCTTTCTGTCAAGCATGATATCCTTGGTCAAGGTCTTGGATGTATACCCCTTCTGAGTAACTTCCCGAAAACTAAGACGCTTCTTTTCGTCTGCATTTAATCCGAGTAAACGGTCCTCGATGCCCTTCATGAAGTCTTCGGTGATTTCGAGTTTATCCCCTGTGAAAGTACATGTCTCCACGGATCCTATTTCGAAGTTAATGGCAAAGAGGTAATTTTGTATGTCCTTGGAGGTCTGTTCCTCGTTGTAATAAAAGAGGGACTCCTTGACCTCCTGCAAAATCGTGTAGTTATACATGCAAAGCAGGGAACCGATGAACCCTCTGGGTATAGATTGAACGAGTTTCTTTTCCGATTTATTAAAGAAATCACAGAGGTTGGACATATTGATCAACCTGTCTTCCTTGGCATAACGCGAATGAAAGTCGTTAAATATACGGATGGAATCGCGTCCGGAAATGCCGTGATCTCCCTCTTTTTCTGATTCGCCGATGATTCTTCGTCTCCGTTTTGCCGTTAGCTCTTTCCTGTCTTCTTCAGAAAGCCACGACGGGATATAACCCGTGTAAAGTTCCATCTTTAGGAGTTGGAGGTTCTCATCGCAATAGATGCGGTATTTTTCAGGGTTGGGAATCCACTCCAACATGGCTTCTGACCTGATGTTCAGTCGGGACGAGATGATTACTCTCGCAAAATTATGAAGAACCCTCGGGAGGAAACCCTCTTCAATCTGTCTTCCGAAGATGTTGCGGTAGATCTCCACCTCTGTATTGAGGTCGAGAATATACGGGATATTGATGTATTCAATGCGGTCAGAGAAGGACTGAAAATCCTGTACGTTCTTTTTGTCCTCAGGGTTCATGAGGGCTATCAAGAGTGAATTCACGTTTTCCTCGATATCCTCCACCTTGTGCAGGCCCTCACTGATAATATTATGGAGTTCGATCAAACGTTCCGTGTTGTGGGATTTGATATCCATGAGGGCGTAGACACCGTTGTTGGTCTTTGCATACGTGGAAAAAATGTATTTGACATGGTTGCTGTCGTTGAAAAGATTGTTAATTCTATTCTGGAGGATCTCATTTCTTAATACATTTTGTTTGATGGGCTTGTCCCCCGGGTTAAAAACGCTGATGCCCTCTCCGAGTCTCCTGTTAAAGCGGTAAGGTTGCGCATATAACATTTTGTAGACTTTCGTGGGGCTCTTCAACTTGTTTAGAAGGGCCTCGTAGAGAGCGCCGCAGATGGTGCATGGGTCCTCCCTGAAGACCCATTCGTACTCTTTTTCAGCGAAAAGCTCCTCTTTGAATCTATCATACTCGAAGAGGGTATCAAAGAATTCCCTGCGAAGGTTCTTGGGGATCATCAAGATGGGATTATCATGACTGGGACAAGGAACCTCAATGTAATAATCCGTTGAATCTGTCGTATCGTGTTCCTGAAAACAAGCCTTCTGGTTCTTTGGAGATTCTTCCAGCAATTGACATAATCTCATCAGTAAAGGAGAGGGCCCCTTTTCCGGAGAACCGCCCAGTACTCTCCTATCCAATCTCCATACCGTTTCAAAACGCGAACCCTCCCTGGTGTTAGCGTATTCTCCAAATCTCATGAGCAGGTTATTTAAGAATGTGCTTTTCCCGCAGCCCGGAGGACCTTCAAAGATATAGATCTTGTTTTGTTGCGCTCCGCGTTTAAGGGCATCTGCCTGTTTTACCAGTCTGTTGGCAAAGAGCCTGTCTGCGAAAAACGGGCGGTCCGAGCCTTGAACGAAGAGCCTGCTGCAATCATACTTGATGAAACCTATTGACTCCGGATCATCCGGATACTCATCTATGACTTCGTCGATGTAATTCTTAATCATATCATGAAAGATCTGGAAAACGTTGCGCAAAACCGTTGAAGGCTCGGCAGAAAGTACTTTGACGAACTCTTCAAAGGGTATGGGGGCCAGTTGCTCCGGTTTACCCATACTTCTATCCAGAAGTTGCATCGTCTTATGGATGTCCTTCATAGCTTATACCTCGATTAAAATAGCTGGAAACCACAGCGAGTGGATTAGGGGCGAGGCCGAAATAACTTCCCCATTTGTACATCTCATCTTCAGGCCATCTTTGACCGATCTTCAAACACAAAATCCTCGAAATAGGTAAGACTATTCTTGTGGTTTTGTATTTTCAGATCGAACAAATCTGACCTAAATCTGAGCGCCAACTTGAGGAAGTTATTCCGGCCTCGCCCCTTAGGGACGGAAATTAAATACCGTCAACAGTGAACGGTTACCGGCATTTATATAGTTTTCCTCGAGAGTTTCCTGTTTTCCATAGTATATAAAACCCGTTGCCATTCGCCGGTAGGTTCTTTGCCGGCTTCTTGGGCAGAAGGCAGACCTACCGAATAATAACTCTGTCCTGTCGAGGGGGACGCTGATACAAATTCACTAGTTTCCAACTGAACGGGTCCGCCCCACAAGTACTCGATCCCTATCATGGTGTTGGTTATGAACTCCTTCACAAGAGGCCTTTCCTCAAAATGGTGATTGAGGTAAAGTGTGTTGTTCTTATTTTTGTCGAGATCTATCTCAATATTGGGGGGGTGGTATAGAGAGTCCAGGACCGTCTTGCGGTAATCTTCGATTTTCCGGCTTTTGATATAATATTCATAAACCTTCTTGTCTTTATTCAACCTCCTGCCTGCAACAAAGAGTTTCTTCCGTGTTATAAAATCCTGTTCAAGGAAGGTGTTGATAAACATGAAATCACAGTAGTTTTCGCGGATTTTAAAGATAAAATCCCTGCCCTGTCCCGTACCGGCATCGAACTTTTCGCGTCGGCGGGCATCAGAAATCCGCCGGAACTCCAGGCTGTATCTTCCTTTTTCCACGAGTTCCTCGATGTAGTAAAACAGGTGCATCCCCAGGGCATAGGGGTTCATGCCGACCCGCGGCATGGAGGTGACCCCCGCATGGACTCGCGCAAATTCAACCTCATGGCCCTCTATGCGATCATCCTGCATGAAAAGGGTTTCGTGCCAGTAACTGGCCCATCCTTCATTCATGATTTTTGTTCGGATCTGCGGCTGGAAGAAGAGGGATGTATTGCGGACCACCTGCAAAACGGATTTCATCCACTCATTCTCATCTTTGTTCAAGAATTGAGAACATTCTATCAATAATTCGATTAAGTCTGCCTTTCGTTCGGGTTTTTTCTCAAGGCTTTTTCGAAAGACCTCCTTAAATTCGGGGTACTTCAGATCCACTTCTGAGAAGAACAACTCTTCGCCCAGTTCCTCGTATTTCTTCATGCAGTCATTGTACCGGTCAATTTCCTTGACATATTCATGTATCTTAAGTTTGTTGATGGTTTGTATGAATACGTCGAAATAGAAGTTTACGCGTTTCGACCATGTCGCCTCAGACGTGTGGTTGAGGTGCGACAAGTCATGATAATATCCCACTAAGTTATCGATCCCCCTGACGAATTCGATAACATAATCCAGCCACCTTCCATGTTCGGACCTGAGCCTGGCGATCAAACGTTTGTCTGAAAGGGCCTGTCCGGTAAAGTCGTAGTCCCATGTATGGCGAAAGAAGAGGTTATTCTGGAAGAAATCGATATGTGCCAGTACATGATAGAAGATCATTACGTTCAACCAGTCCGGGTTGTTATCATTGTAAAAAGAGATGGCCGGTCGGGTGTTTATAACCGTCTCATATGGGTTGACCGGGTAGAGTTCGTACTTGCCTTTTTCTTTGAGTACGTCCACATCGTGGACCCAGTAATCGTAAAGGGTAGGGATCATCAACTTGGGCGAGAGTTCGAGCAGGTCCCTGTTGGTTACGATATATTCCAGTGTTTCATCAGGAAAACGAAGGCCCACAGCCCTGGCTCTTTCCTTACATCCCTCCATGATTTCCTTTATATGCTGATCTACCAGTTCCATCTTGTGATCCCACTTAGGGGTATGTTATGGCCACCAGGGATGGCCCTGGCACCCTGATCCGGTTTATGAGATTAATTTTTTGATTCCTTCGATGAGCCGCGTTTCAGCCGCATCCTCCCTGATGACATCGAGCCGGAGCAAGTCGGGATGTCTTTCCAGTAACCCTGAATCCTTAATGTATCTTTCAACTTCAGTGCTGGTACTTGCCCCGTATGTGTGTTCGGCGATAGTGATTCCGACCCGGTTGGAATAGGCTAGTATTTTTTTTAATTCCGGTAAGGCCTCTTTCCCGCCCGTGTCCCAATCATCACCATCCGTGCCATGGAAGATATAGATATTGTAATCTCGCGCCAGGTTTTCTTTTTCCACAATTTCATTAACCAGACGGAAGGCGGAACTCACCCTGGTGCCGCCGGCAACCTTTGAATTGTAATATGTGTAAAAATCTGGGACTTCGGTGGCTTCAGTATCATGAAGGATGAATCGGGACTCCACCTGCCGTGCATACTCGTATAAAAGCCAACTGTAAATCAAGACGTGCTGAGACACCACCAGTTGCGTGGGCTTACCTTCCATGGACCCTGAGTAATCTCTCAGGAAGAATACCATAGCCTGGGATTCGTAAGCTTTTTCCCGTGAAAGGATCCGGTAAATCTTGTCTTTCGGTGAGATGAGAAAACGACTGGGATCAATGTCTCCCGGATCAGGTAGATTCCCAAGGCTTATATTGGTCTCCACGATCTTTCGCAGTGTGGCCTTTTTGTCGAGAAACTGGCCAACCCCTGGATTTTTGTCGGTCATCTCGTACGTGTAGCGAGAGAGAAAACGCTTTTTGCCTTTGTCTTTGATGTTGGGAAGTTCAAACTGCTCCGAGAGAATCTTACCGAGATCGTAGGCGCTGGACTCCATCTCATGGGGTTCCCCACCCCCTTCTCCCGGACCGGAACCAGGTCCACCTTCCTCGTGGACCGGCTGTTCCCCTACGATTTCCCCTTCCTCGCCTTCTCCGGACCCACCTGCAACGGGCTCATCATCTGATGGATCAAAAGACATATCATGTATAAACTTCTCCTCAACCGTGGTAGGGACAACCACTATCTTTCCCTTACCCCCCTTCCCCGGTTTGATCAAGCGCCCTACGCGTATCTTTCTGGGGAATCCGTCTTTTTCTCTCTGATTATCTCTTTCCAGTAACTCATCTATGGATTGGAGCCCGCTTGTATAAGACCCTCGATGCACCTGCATCGCCTGCAATACGAAGGGGTCGCTGTATTCGTAAGGATTGTCCGATGCACGCAAGAACCTATTTGGCCTTGCCTTACCTACATCCGGTGATTCACAGGGACGTTCGTGGACACGCCCGTCTTCAAGCTCCACGAGGATTCTCTTTTCCCGATCAGGTTCAAGACCCCTCTCTTTAATTGTATTGAAGTATCTCAGCAGTCTTGGGTCCATCTTGCCTCTACCTCTCATCCTCCTGAGTACAGAAATACTCGATGGTTTTCTGCGCGCATGTCTTGCAGTAATTCAGTTTGTTCAGCATGGTATCGATCATACGGTCGTACAATTTTTGGTTTTCTTCATTGGTACGGTTGGCCAGTGCGCCGATGAGACTTCCTGCACCGGCAATGTCGGATTTGAGCCGGACATCGGTGACCGCCTTGACCAGTTCCAGGTTGTCCATGAAATCGTAATTTGGATCAACGGAAAGCTTTTGACCGTAAATTTTTCGAATGGAAGTCCTGAACGTCTCTCGCTGTTCTTCTGTCTTGAGCCCCAGTCTTTCTTCAACGCTCTTTATGTAACGTTCATCGACTTTCATCGCCTTGAGTTCGCCGGTCTGAGGATCCTTATATTTCCACATCTTGTCCGGACCAAGATTCTCTGCGTCAATGCCGATGATCATGTTCACATAGTTCATAACGTCTTTTTTAATGGCAAGGGGCTCATCCATATAAGCATTGAACATCTCGGTCATGATACGTTCGCGATAGAGACCCTTGGCAGTCTTAATATCCTCCAGGTACTTGGCCCTGTCATTGGCTTCCGACACATAGTCAAGGATGATCCGTTCAAGCGCTTTGTAAACATCGTAAGAGAACATGCAGCGCCCTTCATTTGTTTCAGAGCTTTCCAACATTAGTTGTATGGCCCTGCCCAGGTTCCGCTGTCCCAAGCCTTTTTGGCCGAACCGGTTTGTGATCTCCGGGTCCTGGTTAAGGGTGTCTATGACCTCGGCCAGGGTCTTGATACTCTTTTCTCCCGCAATTTCACCTGCGGCCAGCTTCATAGTCTCGACAGGGGTGAGTTTCTCAGATCTGGGGAGACGGGTGAGGACAACCCCGATCGATGCCGCATAATTGAGGTTCGGGTCCTGGTGGAGGCTCTCATTGTCGATAGTCGTCTTGGTTTCACTTCCTATTGCGTATGAAGTGAGTTTCCCCTGAAGCTTGTAGTCAGTATTATGGGAAACATACGAGAGCCGACACCTGTCTATAATCGGCGCCTCTTCCTTTTCAGCGAGAAACCTGTTGAATTCCGAATTGTTGCTTGTTGCGATGATCAGGGTATCGATAGGCCACTTGAAACCGTCGATTTCAATGGTGCGGTTTTGAATAACTCCTAAATAAACCTGAACAAGGTCCCTCTTATTTTTGAATATTTCATCGCTGAAATGGATGCCTCCACCGGCGACACGTGCAAGTGCGCCACGTTTCAGATCAAAGCGATACGGGTTGTTTGTATCGGTTATGTGAAGTAAGCGCTGAATCGACTCTTCACCGAGGAGATCAACGGACGAGGAAGTGATCTTGTCTTTTGCCGGATACTTGCCGGTAATGGTTCCCAGGCTTTCGATAAGGGGCACCGGGACAATCTCCACGAGCTTGAGCATCTCTTCCATGTTGCCGTTCGTGTAATTCAGTATGTCGTTCCAGATATATCCACTGCACGCGCCAAGGGGACGGTAGTTATTATAAAGTTTCTCAATTTGCTTATCAGAAAATCCAATCTCTCTTGATAGGAATCCTTTACTTTCCTCAGGGGTTTCGAAGAGGTTCATACCGAGAATCACAGGGTCTTCGTAAGTTTGGGATTCAATGGTTGTAATCCTTCCGTAACCGTCAAGCTTATCGAGGTTTTGGAATTTAAAGGTGTATTTCCTGTTTTTATCTTCAGACAGGAAACTCCGGTACCTGGCACAGAGGAATTCAACTAAGAATGTCTTACCGTTCCCAGGCTCTCCAACCAGCACGTAAGCCATTTCTTTAGATGAGCCCCCCTCGGCAGCATCCTTAACAAAAGAGACTAAACTGTTGATCTCATCGTACATGCCTATGATATGCTTTGCCCCACTGCGGAAGATTTTGTAGTCGTATGTTGTTACACCTTTCACAACAACCTTTTCAATCTTATTTTCCAGGACCATCCTTCCGACGCCCTCAAAGGCGTTTTCGAAACACCTTTGTCCTTCCTTTAAAGCGGTCAAATGGTGTTTAAGCGTTCGATCTTTTCTTATATCAGTCATTTTACCTCCTTCCTCTTTTACTCATAATTTTACCAAATAAGGAATATAATGACAATAAGAAAAATCGGGCTTGGTTTTAACTTCGGCCAAAATATCAGGAAGCCATGGGGGGATCTCTTTCTCTCTTTTCCTGTTGCTATTCATGGAGGGTTCATGTATTTATGAAGTCTGTGAATTGTGCGGCTGTTTGAACTTAAATCTGAGCGCCAATTTGGGGAAGTTATTTCGGCCACGTCCCTTATCCATTTGAGACGGAAAGTCGACAGGAAGGAGTTCGATTTGCTACGCAGTGAGATTATGACCCGTTTGAAGGCAGTTCCGTTGGAAGAGGCGAAGGAGTGGTTGTTTGGCGATTTTCGACTGGACAATAAGAAGAAAGAAGAGGTGATCACAAGCCTTTGTTCGGGGCACCATTTGCTTATTCTCGGACCTCCGGGGAGCGGCAAGACGGTCCTGGCAGAGAAGATCAGTGGAATCCTCTGGGATATGGAAGTCGTAAAAGATTGTCCAATAAACTGCCATCCTGAAAATCCGTCTTGTCCGTGGTGTGCGGAAAGGAAGATGAATTCGGAAATAACACTTCAGATAGTGTCAGCTTCTCAGAGGGTGAAGAGGGTTCAGGGAAGCCCCGAGTTGCTTCCGGAGGATTTGATAGGGGGGATAGATCCGGGAGCCGCTCTTGACTACGGTCTCTATGATATAAGAACTTTTTCGCCCGGTAAGCTGCTGAGGTCGAACCGGGGGTTCTTGGTTCTCGATTTTGTGGATCGGATACCGGAAAGGGTATTGAATGTTATTCTCTGCGCCCTGGAAGATACCATAACCATCGGCGGTCACGAAGAAAAGATCCCTCTCGATATTTTGATAATTGCCACGGGCGGAGAGGATGCACTCAAGTCTCTGCCTATAGACATGATAGATCACTTTGATATTGTGGCACTGCCTTACATGGAAGACTCCGCTAGAGAGAGCGATATTGTCTTCCACGGAAAGGATCTGGATGATGGTATCAAGGACAAGGTAATCGATATTATATACAAGACGAGGAACCACTCCGATGTGAAGAGGGGGGTCAGTACCAGGGGGGGCATGAGATTCGCCGAGTTGCTACCTATATACAAACGTATAAGCTCGAAGGATGATGATGAAATCCTTAGAACTGCCTCAACTCTATCTTTGCCGCACAGGATTACCGTGGCCCCTCACGCGGAGGCAGTAAGGAGCCCGGGGGAGATAATCGAGGAGATAGTGGACGATGTCCTCGGTGGAACACGCAGGAAGGAAGATGTCGTTGCCTTGACTGTAGACGAGATACAGGATCTGATAGAGGAAATGGTGAGGGTGGAGAGGTTCAAACGGCCCTTGAGGATGGGTTATTTCGACCTTTTGCTGAGAAGGATCCACAGGTTTCCCGACTCACAACTCGCCAGGATACATAAGAGGGTGGTCGATAAACTCGATGAGGATGTTAGATCAGGTAATATAGAGGATATGGCCGAGAAAATCCTCTGGGAGATCGAGGGGAAGCGCAAGGATCGGGACAAGATGTTTAAAGAATATATGAAGAGACTAGAAGAACTTGCCCTTAAGGAGACCATCGATATGCTGGAGGACAAGAACATCCTTGAAAAGGGTGAAGAGGGATGGGACATAACGAGGAAAGCGGTTTCGATGCTACTTGAAAAACTGGTCCCAAGGCACTGGGACTATTACAATTCATCCGGGGAGGGGAGGCATAAGACAGGGAAGAGGTTGAACTTGGGTGAGGGAAGGATAGTAGGACTCAGAAAATACAGGTTAGGAGACAGATTTAGAGATGTGTCAGTAAAGGATACTGTTAGGGAGGCTATTAGAAATCGGCGGAATTATATAACGAGAGAGGACATAATGGTATGTAAAAAAGACATCAGGAAGAAGTTGGAGATCGTGATAGCCATGGACCTCTCCGGCACCATGTCTCAACTGGATAAGCTTTGGTATGCAAAAGAGAGCGCCATAGCGCTTGCCCTGGCCTGTATCCACTACAAGGATAGGATCGGCGTAGTAACTTTTTCAAACATGGCCGATATCATAGTTGAGATTACTCGTAATCCGTATGTGGTGGCAAGGAAGGTTTTGGACCTAGAGCTTCATGAAAATGCCTTTACAAACATCGGTTATGGGCTATCAAAGGCGCGGTCACTTCTGATTCAGCAGAAAAAAGGCGAGACAAAGCGACATATAGTCCTGGTCTCTGACGGAGATGCCAATGCACCCAAACCCTTTCCGGGGAGGTACTGCATAGAGGAAGCGGCAAAGGCTATTCGAAAAGGTATAACCATATCCTGTATTTGTATCAATGAGAAATCTGCGAATCCGCGGCTAATGAGAGAGATCTCAAGGGTAGGGAGAGGGAGGATTTACATGATAGGGGGAACGGAGGAACTTACCCCTGTTTTGCTCGAAGAAAGGACCCATGTCTAGTTTTAAGGTTTCGGGTGTGAAGGTTTCAGGATAAGGGACATGGCCGAAATAACTTCCCCATTTGTACATTGAGCGCCAACTTGAGGAAGTTATTTCGGCCACGTCCCTAACAGATAATTTTTCCCATAAACCGCTTTGAAGACTATAAGGCTCTCTACGATCATCCAGATCTGCAAACAGAATACAGACACGCCGATGGTTAGGAGTAGCCAGTTGCCGGTGTTGTAAAATTTCTGGATATTGAGAACCATGGCCCATGCGGTCATTACAATCATGAAGGTCATGGGGGGCGCTGTATATGCGATGTTAATCCTGCGGCGCGCCAGATAGATGGTGATCACCAGGAGGGTCAGACCAGCAAGGAGTTGATTTATCGACCCAAAGAGGGGCCACAGCTTCAAAGCGCCCTTGCCACTGCCGTCATAAAAAGCAAGCAGCCCTGCTGAAATAATAGCAAATGCGGTAGCCGCTTTCCGTTCTGTCAATGGTTTGAATCTGTATGCTCTGCAAAACTCCACCACAACATAACGCTGAATCCTTGTGGCGGTGTCAATGGTAGTAGCCGCAAAAGAAACGATGAAAACAGACATAATGGCCAGCGCTATCTTGGCTGGAACACCGTAGCTCTGAATCATGTTGGCCGAACCATGGATGAATGCTCCCAGCTTAGAGCTTAGCCCCGCAGCAGCGCCCCAGCTTGCATAGTGATAATTGAAAGCGGCGACACCGGTGAGAACCTCTCCCCCTTTGATCGTCAGCCCCAGACCAATACCTGCGGCGACCCCAACAATGACCAGGACAGACAATGTCCCTTCCATAAGCATACTGCCGTAACCAATCAGTAAGGAGCTTTGTTCATTATCACACTGCTTGGATGAAGTTCCTGAACTGACCAGGCTGTGAAATCCTGAGATTGCACCGCAGGCGATGACCACGAAGATAAAAGGCCATATGGGCGGCGCCCCCTCGGGCGCAAAGTTAATTGCCGGAGCGACAATCGGTGGGTGCGACACAATGAGACCAAGGGTCAGCAAGGCCATGGCGATGATGAGCTGGTGAGAGTTAATAAAGTCCCGAGGCTGGAGCAAGGTCTGGACCGGTAGGCTTGAAGCCAACCACGCATGGAAAATGAGAATGAGAATTATCCATATGATGAGAGTAGCCTCCCTGCTCGTGCCGAATAGTAGTTCAAAGTCAAGCGGGAAGTAAGCGCCGACAATTACAGTGCCATACATGACTACAACAGCGATAATGCTGGGCCAAAAGATATCTTTCCCTCTCTTATAGACCAGATGGCCAAGATAGAACGCTATAAAGGGTTCGAGCCACACAGGAATTACCGAGATGGGATACATAGTGAAGAGGATGGCCATGATCAGTGCGAAAACAGCGATAACGATCCAGAGTTCAAAGAAGATGATTAAGAGAAAGAGAGTTTGAACCCTTTTGTTGATGATGTCACTTGCCAGATCACCAATGGACCTACCGCTAGCTCTTAGGGAAACAACCAGAGCCCCAAAATCATGGACGGCCCCAAAGAAGATGGAACCGAAAAATATCCAGATTACAGCCGGTATCCATCCCCAGATTATTGCGATTGCAGGCCCGACAATGGGGCCAAGACCGGCAATAGAAGTAAAGTGATGTCCAAAAAGGATTTCTTTTCTTGTGGGAACAAAGTCGTGGTTGTCCTGAAGTGCCGTACTGGGACAAACGGCTTGGGAACTTAGTTTGAAGATTTTACGGGCTAAAAATTTACCGTATGTATGGTAGGCTACAACATATCCCACCATCATAAGCCCGGCTAAGATTAATGAACTCATAGCGCCTGCGGCATCATGAGGAGGACCCTCCCCAACTTTTGCCCGTGATCTCCATGCACCGTTTACGCTCACGAGCCAGGGCTTCGTCCAGAGTGGCGTTGCTCCTGAATTCCATCAGGTCTTTTTGGACTGCCAGCACGTCCTGATTAGCGGCGCATATGTCCATAGCGATGTGCCTTGAACGTTTCATAAGTTGCTCGTGAGGCACCACTTCATTTACGAGACCGCATCGAAGAGCACTTTGGGCTGAAATCGGTTCACCCGTAAAGGAGATCTGCTTGGCCATGCGCAGACCGACTGCCTGCTGGAGGAGCTGTGTCATCCCCCATCCGGGGCAGATCCCTATCCTTGCATGCGTGTCTCTGAATGAGGCGCGTTCGGAGGCAATCAGAAAATCACAGTTTAAGGCTATTTCAAGTCCCCCGGTTATGGTGTGACCGTTGATCGCTCCTATTATGAGTTTTTTGCACGCGTGAATCACATCCATAAAATCTGTGCCGTCGCCCCGGGGATTGAGCAGGTCGTCTGTTTCGACAGCTGCAAGATCGATACCCGAACAGAATGAGTTGCCGTTACCTGTAATTATTCCAACTCTGATCTCATTATTGACGGCTACCTCTTCAATACAGTCAAAGAGGTGTATCAGCAGGTCCTGGTTGATGGCGTTACTCCTATGAGGACGATTCAAGGTAATGATTCCTATCTCGTTTTCAATCTCGAATAGCACCGGCTTTTCCATGTTTGGTCTCCTTTTTCTATGTACAGGACCTATGTACAGGACAAAAATCCTCGGAAACTTAAAATTTGCCACTAATATTAACAGGTTAGGCTTGACCGCGTCAAACACGACTTGAGTTAGAATAACCTATTGATATCAAAACAGTTTTTAAGGTTTTCTGAAATTTT
>DAOWME010000227.1 GCA_030643245.1 Deltaproteobacteria bacterium | reverse complement strand
TTTTTTCTCTGAGCAAGGCCGCACGACGGTTTGCGCCGAGGCGTACATGGTCGTACGTCGCAGGCGGAAACCGGAGGAGAACGCAGCTCAGGGGAAAAAGGGCCATTTCTGGATGGAAACTAACTATTCAGGGGGAACTGAAAAGCATTCTGTTTTGAAACATGCACATGAAATATGAACTTCGAAAGGAGGTGGTGAAGATTAAGCCCGGAGATGTCTCTACATTGGCGGTGGGGAGATGAGCTTATATACATGTTCTGAGTAAAATCAGTTTTGCGGAGGAAAACGGAGACAGGGTGAGAAGACCTCCCACAGTCAAAGTCACCCTGTCCCCTCGCGGTTAAGCAAACCAGAAATGAGGCTTGGCAGAACCAGTAAACAAATATTACCACCTAGCCTCCAGGAAGTAAAGGAGGTTTAGTGTGAAAAAGTTAATGGCTGTATGTACATTTTTTGCTGTCCTGATACTGCCGGGTTCAATCCTGGCACAAAATGGAGAAGAAAATATTCATGAATTGGAAGCGGTTGTTGTTACTGCCACGAATAAGATGAAGATGCTCGATACACCCGCCAGCATCTCTATTATTACGGCAAAGGAACTGGAGGAGATGGGGGCCAAGAATATCATGGAAGCCCTGACAAAGATCCCCGGGGTAATAGACAAGAGCGCCAAAGATGACGCCGTAGCCATACGGGGCACAGGGAGCAGCATGGCGGGCGGGCCTGTAATACTTATCGACGGAGTTCCCCAAAAGATAGGTGATTACAGGTATGATCATTTCAGCTTCATCCCCGTATCCCAGATCGAACGGGTCGAGGTCCTCCGTTCCGTGGGTGTCGCATATGGACCCGGTTCCTCAAGGGGTGTGATAAATATAATCACCAAGAGGGGCAAGAAAGATAAACCGATTCATTTCAATGTCTCGGGTTCTTATGGTTCATGGGATACGCATAATGAATACGCGGGCCTTTCAGGTGCCATAGACCGATGGGACTATTTCATAGATGCCTCAAATTATGAAACCGACGGATACGAAGAGGAGGAGCAGGAGCGATTTTCAGCTCTCCTTAAGCTCGGCTATAATCTGTCGGATGAAACCCGCCTGGGCATCCGTTACAGCTATTTGGAGAATGAGCACGACACTGCCTACGGGTTTGGGAAATACAAATATCAACTCGACAATTTCCGGGAGGACATCCATTTTCCAGTGAGCGAAACCGATCCCACATTGGTCTGGCACAATGAAAGGGACCAGGATATTTCAACGTATGCGGTTGAGTTTTCCCACACTGGCGATAAGTGCTTTGCGTCCTCAGCATTATCCTATACTGATTATGAAGAAAGGTATACTGACTCGAAGGATATCTTCACATCTTCATCATCGAGACGCGGCGACTATAATGACAAGGATCAGGACACTTATGCATTCACACTTTCCGGGGGGTGCAACCTTGATTTCGGTGGGACCGGTTACACACCTTCAATAGGTGTCAATTATGAGGATATCGATTTTACACAGCGTAAGACATACCCGTATGGCCCGGACGTAAGCACTGATACGGGTGACTTTGATATCGATGAAAAGCAGTACGGCGTCTTCTGGGATAATGATATCTTACTTGGAGAAAACTGGGGGCTCAGGATCGGCGGCAGGGTTGATAAGGCTGAAGTCGAGTTTGAGGATAAGGCAGGCACAAAGGTAGATGAGGACAAGACCATGTATGGCTGGTCTGTGGCCCCCTCCTATCGTTTCACGGAAAAAGCGAATATCTATCTCTCCGTGGGGAGGAGCTTCTGGTTTCCCACCCCGAGGTATTATGCGTGGGCCGCGGAAAAGGCAAGTCCCAATAACCTGCCCGTAGACTTGGAACCTGAGGAGTCCCTCACGTATGAAATGGGGTATAAACACTTGATACACAAGTCTTTGAATATCAATCTCACAGGATTTTTTACGGAGTGCGAGGACAAGTTTGCGAGCTATTATGAAGGTTCGGACTGGAAAGGGATAAAGAATATCGGAGAGACAGAGACCAAAGGCATTGAGATCGAAGTTGACGGAAAACCCTGCTCGTTCTTTGGCTATCGTTTTGCCGGGAGTTATCTCGATACTGAATGGACCGAGGGCGAAATGCGAGTATATGTCCATCCGACAAATGACAGGGAAATCAAGGACCTGGACGGAAAGGAGTTCATCGGAATCCCCGAGCATTCCTATAATGCGGGACTCGATTTTTATCCTCTGAAAGGCCTCAAATCGAGTGTTGACATCAATTATACAGGATCTAAATATGTGGATTGGTTGAACCGCATCAAATATGGATCAAGAACCACTGTTGATGCAAACATCTTTTACACCATTGAGAACTGGAAGTTCTGGCTACTCGGCAAGAATATATTTGATAAAGAGGTTGAGAACGTTCAGAACTCAACAGGAAGGCTTACTGCGGCAAACTGTGAGCCGAGGAACGCTTATTATGTTCAAGACGGCGTCTACGTTGAAGCAGGCGTAAGTTATTATTTTTAGATAATAAACGAGCGATCACGGGGCAAATGTGTGTGCACGCCCCGTGATCGCTTTCAGGGAGATCAATTACAATGCTGAGGCAACTCTGGATGACCGGTATCCTCGTCGCATTTTCCGTATTCGGGATAAAGGTTGGAATGGGGCTGGGCGTGCGGATATACAGCCGGACTGTCTCGGCTGTTAAAAAAATGATACTCCTTTTGGGGACTGGTTTCACCTATCTGTTTCTCTTTTGCTGCCTCTATTTACTGGTCACTCATTTCAACCTGTTAAACTATTTAGACCAGCTTATGAATGTGCTCCAATATGGCATGCTGCTGCATCTCGCGGTCGCCATGGGACTTCTTCTCTGGGGGGCAAGCCTTCTTCTTCAAAACCCGGCGCGAGAACACAGCCATTCCCATATGGCTGTCTGGCTGCTCATCCTCCCATGTCCGGTATGCGCCACGGTTGTCCTTCTCAATTTGACTCTTGCCTATTCTATCTTCTCCCTCTCTCCTCCCCTGGTGACCTTAATCCTGTTTGCCCTGTTTTTCGGTATTATTGTCCTGACTTTGGGCCTGATATTTCCTTTTCGCCACAAGATAGGCAAGGGAAACTCATTCCTGGGCATGACAATGGTCATGGTCGCTCTCTATTTTCTTGTTACCGTCATAATTGCTCCCATATATCCGGAGATAAAGGCAGCCTTTTCCATGGCCTGTTCCAACAGTCCGGTAAGTAACATGGATTCTTTCAATACATCCGTCTTTGCTATTATTGTGTTTCTCCTGGGAGGGGTCGGGTTTATTAAAAACTATTTTGTTAAAGGGGAATCGAAGTGAACATCTTTCCTGCATTTCAAACTATCCTCTACACTGTTTCGACGGCCCTGCTTTACCCTGTGGTGGTGCTGCTCATTGTTATCAGTCTCTGGCTGGTAGTATATACAGGAGGTTTTCTGGCTGAATGGATAAAACGGAGGCAGTCTCGTTCCAATGGATTGTTAGCAGATTCACTGGAGATAATTAAAAAAAATGAGAGTCTTCCCTCGGAAATAGGGGGAAACCTGCCCCTGCATATAACAAACTACGCAAAAGAGCTGGAAGATATTATCCATGGCGACAGTCTGTTCATGGAAGAACGGATTGAAGACCTGAATCAACGAAAGGAATATTCATTGGTCAAAGAGGTGGATAAGATCCGGCTCATTGTGCGCATCGGTCCGAGTCTTGGTCTTATGGGCACTTTAATTCCAATGGGCACCGGCCTTGCCGGTCTTACCCAGGGAAATATGGCGCAGCTTTCCTCCAGCCTTATTCTGGCCTTTACAACTACAGTTGTAGGATTGGCGCTGGGGGTTACAGCTCATTTTTTTTCGGTCGTTAAAGAACGCTGGGTCATTGAAGACATGCGTCACGTAAACCTGATCACAGAAGCCATGACACAGGAGATTTATCATTGAGCATTTATCATTGGTCATTTGTTAATGCCTTAATTTCTTCCCCCTTTGTAAAGGGGGATCGAGGGGGATTTTAAATGAAATATCTGAAAAAAAGTCGTCCCGGCCATCTGTTAAATGCAAAACAGGAAGAGCCTTTGCACGGGGTAGCAAATCTTTTTGATGTGGCGCTTGTTTTTATTGTGGCGTTGCTCCTCTCCCTCATGGCCACTTACCAGATCCTTGATTTTTTTAATCCCGAAAGTGAGATCACAATCATGAAAAAGACGGATAATCAATGGAGGATCATCACCAAGAAGGGAAAAGAGGTCAAGATCAGAAAGGTAACCGACCGCAAACTCGGTGGAGATGAAGGCATAAAGCTGGGAATAGCGTATCAGTTAAAAGATGGCCGGGTAATATATATACCTGAGGAGATGATGGATGAGATTGAGTAGGTTCTTGTCTTTGTCTGTTTTCTTTATCCTGCTTCCATCAATTGCGCTTGCTGGTCCAGATAAGAAAAAGATTACCATGATGATCATGGCTGGAGACAGCCTTATCACGGCCGAGGCATTTAGAGAACTTGAGAAGCTTCCCCGGATTTCACAGGACTATTCATTCCAATTCTACACAGACAGGGAGATAAGGAATAACAGGGTAAAGGGTGACAGTATAAGAGACTCTCATATAATAATGGCTGACTTTATGAACAGGGGGCTCGGCGATTTCCTCGCCGCAAATCTGAAG
>DAOWME010000091.1 GCA_030643245.1 Deltaproteobacteria bacterium | reverse complement strand
TCCGCCTGCGACGTACGACCATGTACGCCTCGGCGCAAACCGTCGTGCGGCCTTGCTCAGAGAAAAAATTGCTCATTTCTGAATTGGAAACCAACTCGTGCCCTTTTCTCAAGAAGTCCATTTATGGATGGACACTAGGTAGTATCTTGAAGGAACCTATGAAGCGCTTGCTATGCTAGGACGGATGTTGAATAGCTTCATCCAGTGGGTTTTTTAAGAGGCTACATAATTGAGTTGACCGCTGAAGTGTGCGAGTCTATAATGAGACTAACCTACAGGGAGATATTAGGAGGGGTTCATGTTATATGTAGCACAACACATACTGGAAAGATGCACCCACTGTGGTGCATGTTTTGAGATCGTTGCCTGCCCCGGAGCAGAAAAAGAGATCTGTATCGGCTGTGGTGCTTGTGCCCTTGCATGTCCCAACGAAGCGATAATAATGGTGGGGGATGTAAGAAAAGGCAAGGTAACGATCGAGGTCGACGATAAGCAGAGGACTGTATCTGAACGTATAACCGTGAAAGAAGCATTGCGTGAACTTGGGTATAGATTTGCTGACTTGACGTCAGAGCCGGGGATATTTGCACCCTGCGGGGTTGGTGGTTGCGGGAGTTGTATGGTCGAAATTGACGGTATACTGAAACCGGCTTGTGTGACTGAAGCAATGGATGGCATGAAGATTAGCACCAAGGTTTCAGCAAGTCAGGTGCCTGTAAGGATCATTGAGAATTTCATGGGACATCCCGCCGGCGGTGTAGGCACACCGTGGCATCTCAGGAAAGATCCCTTTGAGATTCTTGAGATAATTTGTTTTGCGGGGGGGTGTAACTTCAGATGCCCTCAATGCCAGAACTGGAAGATCGCCTACCGGGGGAAAGGCTCTCCACTGACACCAAAAGAGGCAGCCAAGAACATGTCTATGATGAGGGTACAAATAGGTGTTAACAGGATGGGAATCTCCGGGGGTGAATCCACCCTGAACAGACCATGGCTAGTCCAGTTTATAGAAGAACTCAAGAGGCGCAATCCCGACACAAATGCCCGTTTTCATGTGGATACAAACGGTTCATTACTTACGAAAGACTACATAGACGAACTCGTTGACGCAGGAATGACCGATGTAGGCATAGACCTCAAGTCTTTGAATAGTGACACGTTCATGCGGATAACAGGTCTGGAAGATAGGGAACTTGCCGATAAGTATCGAGATGTTGCCTGGAACGCAGTGGAATACTTGACACGCTTTCACAAGGAAAAGGTTTTCTTGGGTATTGGGATTCCGTATAATCATGATTTCATCTCGTTGGAAGAAATAGCTGGTATTGGAAAAAAGATATCCGAGATCGATCCTTATGTCCAGGTCTGTGCCAACAATTATGTGCCCGAGTTCAGGAGTCGAATTTCCCCTCCCACGTATCAGGAGATGAAGCGTGTTCATGAAATATTGAAGGACACAGGGCTTAAGACCGTTATCTGTCAGACTCCCCGCGGGTATATCGGTCCTTAGAGATGAGGTTGAAATAAGCCGGGGAAAGGACTATAGGTTTTCAGATATTAAATCTGGAGGGCTATTTAAATGAGTAAAGATGCCTTGATCATAGTAGATATGCAGAATGATTTTTGTGAAGGGGGTCCTCTAGAGGTACCCGGGGCCCTGGAGATTATACCGATAATCAATCGGTTGATCGACAAACTCGAACTGGTCATAGCTACTCAAGACTACCATCCCCCCAATCACTGCAGCTTTGTAACTCAATGGCCGGTTCATTGTGTAGCCGGAACTGAGGGGGCGGAACTCAATAAAGGCCTTAAGACGGACAGGATAAAACATTTTGTACTGAAGGGCACATCGAAAGATAAAGAGGCCTACAGCGGTTTCCAGGGAACGGAGCTCTCAACCATCTTAGACTCGCAGGGGATAGAGACTATATATCTCTGTGGAGTGGCAACGGATGTCTGTGTGAAGGCCACGGCTCTTGACGGCTTGAGCAAAGGATTTAGGGTAATCGTTATCTCAGATGCGGTAAGAGGTGTGACAAAAGAGACCGGGGAAGCGGCTATGGAGAAGATGAAAAGTGAAGGGGTTGAATTTTTGGAAAGCAGTTCTCTGGAGGGTGAATGAAGAAGTACGAGTTTATAGACCACACTGCAGACCTCGGGTTGGAAATCTATGGCAAGGATCTTAAGGAACTCTTTGAGAACGCCGGAGAAGCATTATTTGAAGTAATCTGTGACCTGTCCCAAGTGGCAGAGTCAATGAAGAAACGAGTAGTTGTGGATGGAGAGGACCTGGAACAATTAATGGTAACCTGGCTGGGTGAACTCTTGTATTTACATGATGTGCAGGGATCTCTCTTCAAACGCTTCGAAATTGAAGAGATAGGAGACAAAAGTCTCAAAGCTACTGTTTATGGCGAAAAATTTAAGGCAGGTCATCATACCGTAAAAACAGAGATTAAAGCTGTTACCTATCATCAGATTAAGGTTAGACAAGAAGAAGATAGATGGACATCGAGGGTAATACTTGATCTTTGAGGGAAAGCAATAGATATGAATCAAAAAAACTCTATACATTCCATAGAGATTGAGAAGATAGATGACTACCGGTGGCGTATACCTAAGACCGGCAAAATGAAGACGGACGGAGTCATCTATGCTGACGAGAAGATGTTGGAAGACATAAGGAACGACCAGAGTCTTCTCCAGGTGACCAATGTAGCCTGGCTTCCCGGGATAGTGGGTCATTCCCTGGCAATGCCGGATATCCACTGGGGCTACGGGTTTCCAATCGGAGGTGTTGCCGCCTTCGATCTAAAGGAAGGTGTAGTTTCCCCAGGGGGGGTGGGATACGACATCAACTGCGGTGTCAGACTGATGCGCTCAGGACTGACTCGCAGTGATATTGAGGACAAGATAGGCGCTCTTGTTGATACCCTCTTTATCAACATCCCATCCGGGGTAGGGGGCCATCGTAAGGATTTGAAGCTGAACAGGGAAAAGGAAAAGAAGGTCTTATTAAATGGAGCTGAGTGGGCTGTAAATCAGGGGTATGGCACAGAAGAAGATTTAGAACATATCGAGGAGAGGGGATGCTTACAGAATGCAGACCCCAGTCTCGTTTCCGAAAAGGCTCTGAGGAGGGGTGCGGCTCAACTGGGAACCCTTGGCTCTGGAAACCACTTCGTTGAAATAGGTTTTGTGTCGGATATCTATGATCAGGAATTGGCAAAAGCACTGGGACTTGAGGAGGACCAGGTGACGATCATGGTCCATACCGGATCTAGGGGGTTGGGGCACCAGGTCTGTGATGATTATATAAGGATCATGCTGCAGTCTTCTGCCAAGTACGGCATTGAACTTCCCGACAAACAGCTATGCTGTGCACCCGTCGACTCTGAAGAGGGAAGGAGGTATCTGGGGGCTATGGCCTGCGCCGCCAATTATGCCTTCGCCAACCGCCAGGTAATAACCCATTGGGTCAGAGAGACTATGGAGCAAGTAATGAAAATAGGGCCTAAGGACCTCCAGCTTGACCTGATATACGACGTGTGTCATAACATAGCCAAGATTGAGGAACACGTTGTTCATGGGGAAAAAAAGAAGCTCTGTGTCCACAGAAAGGGAGCTACACGTGCCTTTCCACCGCATCATCCGGATGTTCCCGGAGACTATCGATTGGCAGGCCAACCAGTACTGATCCCGGGTGATATGGGAAGGTATTCCTATGTCATGGTGGGAACCGAACGTGCTTTTAAGGAGACTTTTGGCAGCACATGCCATGGGGCGGGCAGGGTGATGAGTAGGCGTAAAGCAGTAAAAGCCGCCAAAGGCAGGTCCATTGTCAGAGAATTGAAGGACAGGGGGATAACGGTTCGCTCAGTCGGGAAGACCACCATTGCAGAAGAGATGCCCGAGGCATATAAGGATGTAACTGACGTTGTAAATGTAATGCATAATGCGGGTATCGGCAGGAAGGTAGCGCGGCTCAGGCCGATGGGTCTAATCAAGGGTTAGGAATGATACTAAACTGGTGAGGCATAGCAGTGGGTTCTATAGATTTGCACGTACATACAACGGTGTCCGACGGTACGTTGACCCCTCGGGAGGTGGTAAGGTATGCAAAGAAGAAGGGGTTAAAGGTTATCGCCATAACGGATCATGACAGTGTAGAAGGAAACAAAGAGGCTATAGATGAGGGCGCCGCCACAGGCCTGGGTATTCTTCCCGGCGTGGAGATAAGTGTGGAGTACCCTTGCGGATCGATGCATCTCCTGGGATATTGTCTTGACATAGACAGCGATTTCCTGAAAGAAAAACTGGAGTTTTTACAGGGGGTAAGACGGGAAAGAAATGCAAAGATATTGAACAAGTTGAGGGCTTCGGGCATTGCTCTGGAATATGGTGATATCCTCCGACTTTCAAGTGGAAAGCAGATCGGGAGACTCCATTTTGCTACCGCTCTAACCAACCTGGGTTATTCTGCTACCCGTCAAGAGGCATTCAATCGGTTTCTAAAAAAAGGTAGGCCGGCCTATGCGGACAGGTTTCGTTTTAAGCCTGAGGAGGCCATTGGTCTTGTTCTGAAGTCCAAAGGCATCCCCGTTTTGGCCCATCCGTGCACCCTCGGGAGCCGAAGTCCGAAGGAATTTGAAGCCCTCATAATGGAGCTGGTTCAACGGGGACTGCAAGGCATAGAAGTGTATTATCCGGACCATACGGATGAGCAGGTTCACTACTACAGATCCGTAGCAGAGAAATATGGGATTTTGACCACCGGAGGGTCGGACTATCATGGGGACAACAAACCGGGGGTAGATATAGGGGTTTACAACGGTGATGATCAGCTTTCTATTTCACTGATTGATGCTATGAGAGAATTCAGGGGTAGTTCCTGACAATTTCCAAGGAGACAGCGGAAGATGTGCAGGGGGCAAAGTGGCTGCTACGTTGAATTGTTATTTTAAACCCATTTTATGTTGAAGGAGGAACCTAAAGTATGTCTTACAGATTATCTGAAGAACAAGAGATGTTTCGCCAAACGGTCAGAAGGTTTGCGGAGGAAAAGGTTGCCCCCAGGGTAGCGGAGATGGATAAAGAGGATTGCTTTCCAAGAGATCTCTATGATGAGATTGCCAAGATGGGGCTCCCGGCCCTGTTTTATCCCTCGGAATACGGCGGAGCAGATGCCGACTTACTCACGTGCTGTCTTGCCTCGGAAGAACTTTGCAGTGTCAGCACCTCAGTTGGAGCCTTTCTGGGAAGTATACATGCCCTCTTCTCATCCTGCTTCAAACTATCCGCCTCCAAGGGGCAGAATGAGAAGTATATTCCGGATGTAGTTGCTGGTAAAAAGATTTGTGCCTTTGGGTTGACCGAGCCGGATGCAGGCTCGGATATATCCTCTATGAGGTCCAGGGCGGTCTTGGCCGGCGATGAATATGTTATAAACGGCGTCAAAAACTTCAACAGCGGTATCGACTTCGCGGATATGACCCTCGTTTATGCAAAGACAGACCCCGAGGCTGGTATAAAAGGGATTAGCGCCCTTATTGTCGAAAAGGGGACCCCGGGATTTTCATATAGCGTTACAGGAAGGATGCTGGGGTTCAGGGGTATCCATCATTGTGAATCGGTGTTTGAGGATTGCCGCGTACCGAAGGAAAATCTTGTAGGAAAGGAGGGAGAGGGGTTTCAGACTGTGCTAAAGGTATTGGATGAAGGCCGTATCCTGGCAGGCGCCTCGGGTGTAGGAACAGCCCAGGGGGCCCTCAATTATGCTGTCCGCTATGCAAAGGAAAGGGTACAGTTTGGGAAACCTATAGCCGAGTTTCAAGCAATAAACCACATGTTGGCGGACATGGCTACCATGACTGAGTCGGCAAGACATCTTGTGTACAGGGCTGCAACAATTATCGAAGAGCACTCAAAGGAATCTATGAAGCTCGCGACAATGGCAAAATACTTCAGTACTGACGTTGCCATGAAAGTGACCAGCCGAGCAGTTGACATCCTGGGAGGCTATGGATACAGTGAAGAATATCCTGTAGAGAGAATGATGAGGGATGCTAAGGGTCTCCAAATTTATGAGGGGACTAACCAGATTCAAAGAAACGCCGTCGCAAGGGTTTTATTGTCATAAACATTTAGGGGATTTTGTGTTTAAAGATCGGTCAAAGATGGCCTGAAGATGAGATGTACAAATGTGGAAGTTATTTCGGCCTCGCCCCTTAACTTAAATGGACAGTTGTAAAGTGGAAAAGGCACAAAAGGAAGATGATGTTGAAAAGGCTGAAGTGGAGGGACCAACAAGGACTTCTCTGGTCCCATTCGATCCTTTACAACGATACCTTGCAGAAATCAGACGTTATCCGTTACTCTCCGTGGAAGAGGAACGCAGCCTGGCCTTAAAATACAAACATAATAGGGACATGGAGGCGGGACAAAAGTTGATTACTTCAAACTTGAGGCTGGTTGTTCATATCGCCCTCAAGTTTCAGAGATACTGGACCACGAGCCTTCTTGACCTGGTCCAGGAAGGCAATATCGGCTTGACCCAGGCGGTGGAAAAGTTTGACCCATACAAGGGCGCGAAATTCTCTTACTATGCATCCTTTTGGATTAAGGCCTATATCTTAAAATTCATCATTGACAACTGGAGTTTGGTAAAGATCGGCACAACTCAAGCGCAAAGGAAGTTATTTTTCAATCTTAACAAAGAGAAGAAAAGGTTGCATGCTTTGGGTCATGATCCCAGTCCAAAGCTCTTAGCCGAGAACCTTGACACCAGCGAAAAAGACATCATAGAAATGGATCAGCGGATGGGAGGATGGGAGGTTTCCCTGGAGAGTCAGGTGAGCGATGAATCGGATACTACCCATAAAGACCTCTTGCCTTCCGGGGAACCATCTCATGATCAGGTGCTGGTGGAATCCGAGGAGAGAGGCATACTCCATGATAAGCTCCGGGAATTTCGCAGTACTCTGGAAGGTAAAGAGTTGTATATTTTTGAAGAAAGACTACTTTCGAATTCCCCGTTGACTTTACAGGAAATAGGGAACAAATACGGAATTTCAAAAGAAAGGGTAAGACAGATCGAAAAAAGGTTAAAACATAAGATTAAGCTATTTTTAGAAGCGGAAATTCCCGATCTTGACGGATATGCTTTCGGTGCTGAGGGGTAATTGCTGAAAAAAACCTTGACAGAATCAACAATAGCGTGTTAAAAAGGTCATAAGATTAACCATAGGCTTTTACCTTGGGAGGATGAAATTTGGCAACACATAAGTCGGCGATTAAACAGGACAGGCAAAGTAAGGAACGCAGAAAGAGAAACGTGATGGTCAAATCGTACCTGAAGACTACCATTAAGAATGTACGAAAGGCAGTCGAGGAGAAGGACATGGAGTCTGCAACCAAAGCCCTGGCAAAGGCCATTCCTGCCTTTGACAAAGCAGCCTCAAAGGGCGTAATCCATAAAAAGACCGCTTCAAGAAAGGTGTCCAGATTGACCAAAAGGGTCAACACTCTGGCTGTCCCAGAGGGTTAAGGCTTCATCCGGGTCCCCAGTTCTCCCTTGGCATGATCCAGTAACTTATTATACGTCGTATCGAGATTATACAGAAGGTCTTTCCACTGAGAAGACGTCCCCACATTAGCTTCAATAGCAGATCCTGAAATGCCCTGCCGCCTCAACCCATCCTTGAGGGAGGCCCCCAGCTTTATCTTTAACTCCATGTAGCTATTGACCTTTTTCCATTCGTATACTTCGCAAACACCGCCAATTGTTTCCTGTATCTCCTCGATCCGTTCACTACCGATATACTCCTTGAGGCTCCCGAGCCCATTCAAGAGCCTCTTATAGTTTTTCAGGCTGATATGCTCTATTAACCTCAAACAGATGGTCTTAGCCACAACCGGCCGTGTTTTTTCCTCGTACTTTCCAACATATCTAGCCAGATCATCCGAGCGTCCATAGCTATCCTTACTGTATCTATCAACGAATACGCGGGCCCTGGAAATGTTCTGTTTCATCCTTTCCTTAAACTCCCACTCTTCCTTTCCCTCCATTTCTTGAGCCTCTTCCCTATCTTGGCCTCGAAACCGTTATCAGTAGGCCGATAGTAGGTTCTTCCTTTGAGGTTTTCAGGTAAATACTCCTCTTCCACGTGGCTATCAGGAAAGTCATGAGGATACTTGTAGCCCTTTCCATACCCTAAGTCCTTCATCAGAGAGGTGGGGGCATTGCGTATATGTAAAGGAACAGGCAAAGCCTGCGTTTTCCGGATGTCGTCTTTAACTCTTGAATATGCTGTATATAAGGCATTGCTCTTGGGAGCACAGGCCAGGTATATTACAGACTGAGCGAGGGCCAGGTCACCCTCAGGAGAACCAACAAAGTGATAGGCCTGCATGGCCGAGACCGCCAACTGAAGTGCGTAGGGATCGGCATTCCCCACGTCCTCAGATGCAAACCTGATCAACCGTCTTGCTATGTAAAGTGGGTCTTCCCCTGCTTCCATCATCCTCCCAAACCAATACAGGGCGGCATCAGGATCGCTTCCCCGCATGCTCTTATGCAAAGCCGAGATGAGGTTGTAGTGCTCTTCCCCCCCTTTATCATAGATAAGGGACTTTCGTTGAACCACATCCTCTATGCGCTCAAGGGTTATATGCCTCGCATTATCCCTGTCGGGTGTCGTGGTCATCACTGCCAATTCCAGGGCATTCAATGCCCGTCTAGCATCGCCGTCAGCCATTCGGGCAATATACCTGAGGGCAACCGGGTCCATATCAATTCCATAGTCACCCAAACCCCTTGTCCTGTCTGAAATGGCACGTTTGAGTATGGTCTCCAGATCCTCTTCTTTCAAAAGGTTTAGCACAAAGACCTTGACACGGGAAAGAAGGGGTGAGGTAATCTCAAAGGACGGATTTTCGGTAGTGGCGCCAACAAGGATGATTGTTCCATTCTCAACATGAGGAAGAAATGCATCCTGTTGTGCCTTGTTGAAACGATGGATTTCATCTACGAAGAGGATAGTCGGTTTTTTACCGAACCCCAGGTCCTCCCTCGCCCGGTCTATGACCTTTCTTATCTCTTTAACCCCCGACAAGACCGCGCTGAACGAGACGAACCGCACCTCTGTTTTCTCCGCAATCAGAAGGGCCAGGGTTGTCTTGCCTGTACCCGGGGGGCCCCAGAATATTGATGATTGAACTTCACCTGCCTCAATGGCTCTCCGGAGAACCCTGTCCTCTCCCAGTATGTGATCCTGCCCTACAAATTCATCGAGGGTAAGGGGACGCATCCTTTCAGCGAGCGGCGCTTCTCTCTTCAATCTCTCCGTCACCTGACGGTCAAATAAGTCTATCTGCATAGCTCCTACAAAGTTAGGCATCCTTCATACATCGGTTTACACTTTTTAAATTATGGCTGCTTCAACGGTGCCGAGACCGTTTTTTTTTATTCGAAAGTGTAAACTACTTTATAGCTTTTATGAAGGATGCCCAAAGTTATAATTCCAATTCTTCTAGGTCATGGATCACAAAATGCCCTACCCTCTTTCTCTGTCTGTCGAGAAAGATGGCGTTTGCCCCTGCCTCTATGGGAGCCACGTAGTCAAACTCCCAATGATCACCGATATGGAGGAGTTCCGATGGTGATATGTTCAATCTTTCACATATAGTCAGGTAACTTTCCGGTGTTTTTACCTGTTTGAAGTCGGATATCACAGAAAAATCAAACTGGAAGAACTGTTTGATCGTCCTTATCTTCACCTCCAGGAACTCCCGCGGCATGGCCGTTGTAAGTATCAGTGTATACCTGTTTTGCAACTTCTCCAGTGTGGGGACAACATCCGGGAATGTCTTTATACTCGACTCATATTTAGAGAGTATTGTCTCAAAAGTCGTGTCTAGATCGAAGTGATTGATCCAGTGGTTCATTTCATACCAGCGAAGATCCCCTTCTCCGACTTTCTCATACTCGGATATGGTATAAATCCGGGCATCTTCAAGGCTCATCTCCCTCTTCTCCGCGATAAGAGCGGGAAGTTCCTCCATCCACACAAGGTTGTTAAACTCCATGGGAACCAGGGTCCCGTCCACATCAAAAGATACCACAGTCACCCTTTCTTTCATCAATACACCCCTCTGCCATCATCATTCGGTTCAGTGAAACCGGATTATGTACCCCCTATTGTCCATTTAAGTGCTTTTAGTGAGGCCAGTACTGAGAAAAGAAATCCAATCTTACAAACGGTCCTTCTCTCTTTATCCTATGATAGCATTCTAATCAAATCCAAGATTTTTTGCAAACTTTCATTAACTTTTACTGAAATTTTTCAAGCTGTGCAGTTAGTCAAGTTTACCGCTTGCCGCCTACTTGCTTCGTTTGCTTCTTATGAACTACAGTCTTGCATAAGGCTGAATGTATAATGGGATGAAAAGTCTCGTATGTCTATTTTCTTGAGTTTTCGAAAAATAGTTGAAGAACCAAGTAAGCAATTGGCACATTTATTGCCGTTAAACTTTCACCACGTCATTCCCGCGAAGGCGGGAATCCAGATTAAGAAC
>DAOWME010000027.1 GCA_030643245.1 Deltaproteobacteria bacterium | reverse complement strand
TTTCCGCCTGCGACGTACGATCATGTACGCCTCGGCGCAAACCGTCGTGCGGCCTTGCTCAGAGAAAAAATTGCTCATTTCTGAATTGGAAACCAACTCGTGCCCTTTTCTCAAGAAGTCCATTTATGGATGGACACTAACTAATCTATTGATAGATGGAGAGGTGAACATGACATATCGGCTTACGGAAGAACAGAGTCTCATAATGGAGACTGTAAAGAGGATTAAGAAGGAAAAGATAGTTCCATTCGTAGAAGAGTTTGAGGGAAGGGCCGAGTTTCCATGGGAGGTTCACCAAATACTCCTTGAAAATGGAATCATAGGGTTGGCGTTACCGCAGGAGTACGGGGGAGGTGGAGTGGATTTACCGACATACTGTATGGTAGCCGAAGAACTGGCCAATTTTTGCTATTCTGTGACGTTCTGCCATGTTGATTTTCCCGTAGAGCCTATCTTGATTGCCGGCACACCCGAGCAAAAGGAAAAGTATGTGCCAAGGATGGCTAAAGGGGAGATTATCGCTTCCATCGCTATTACCGAACCGGGAGCAGGTTCGGATGTAGGGAGTATTGCCACCCGGGCGGTTCAGGATGGTGATGAATATGTCATAAACGGGACGAAATGCTTCATTAGTCTGGCTGATGATGCGGAGTTTATCAACCTCCTCGTAAAGACCGATCCCTCCAAAGGGACTAAAGGACTGAGCTTTTTCATTGTAGAGAGGGGAACCCCGGGATTTTCCGTCGGGAAGATAGAGAAGAAAATGGGTGTCGATTGTGTGCATGCGTGTGAGTTGACTTTTGAGAACTGTCGTGTCCCCAGATCGAACCTCATTGGAGAAGAGGGACAGGGTTTTAGTATTGCTATGACAGCGCTCGACGGCGGCCGGCTTTTAGTCGGCGCTCACGCTGTAGGTATTGCTCAGGGTGCACTCGATTATGCAGCAAATTATGCGAAGCAGAGGATTCAATTTAACAAACCCATCGCAGAATTCCAGGGCATACAATTCATGCTGGCCGACATGGCCACAGGGATAGAGGCATCGAGACAGTTAGTACACAGGGCAGCCTGTGCCATAGACGACAAAGAAAAGGATGGAACTAAACTTGCCGCCATGGCCAAGTATTTTGCTTCGGATGTCTGCATGAGAGTGACTACAGATGCCGTTCAAATCCTTGGAGGTTACGGTTACATGAAAGACTACCCTGTGGAAAGGATGATGAGAGAGGCAAAGTTTCTCCAGATCTATGAGGGCACGAATCAGATACAGCGTATCGTGGTAGCCAGATCTTTATTGTCATGAGACGGGCTTGATTCACAGGAACGTTATCTCAATGAAAGGAGGTATGGTAAGATGGCCACAAGAGCAGAGGCAACGCCACTACTTAGTGAGAGGGTAAGAAGGTTAAAAGAGGACCAAGTGAATAACCCCCAGGTCTTAGATGCCGAGCGTTGTGTGTTCCTTCTCGAGACCTACCGAGAGACAGAGGGGGAACCGACAATCGTGAGACGGGCAAAACTATTCGAAAAGGTTTTGTTGAACAAGACTATCTACATAGATGATAACATCTTTGTAGGAAGTCAGGCTAAGCAGACGCAGGCGGTCTATCCGTATCCGGAGATGGCTTGCCGGTGGATGCGGCGGGAGGCTGGTGATTATTGCGGTGTAAAGGGACGACTGGGAGATACTGGTGCCGAGGACATGGCATTATTACAGGAGGCCGTGGATTACTGGTATGACAGGAATGCCTATAACCGGACCCATGAATTCTTCCGTGAGACCACGGGTATTGATGCTAAGAGGTTTCAGAAGACTAGGGTTTGGGCTGATGGTGGTGGTTATCCCCAGGGATCAACGAGCATGAACTACGGTAAAGTGCTGAATAAGGGGTTGAAAGGGATCATAAAAGAGATAGAGGAGCAGGTGGCGAGTCTGCCGGTGGACAACATAGAGGTGATAAACAAGAAGTATTTTTATCAATCTATGCTTCGGTGCCTTGATGCTGTCATTAAGTGGGCAGGGAGATACGCTGACCTGGCCAGGAAAATGGCGAAGAAGGAGAAGGATCCAGCGAGAAAGGCCGAACTGGACAAGATTGCCGAGACTTGTGATTGGGTTCCTGCAAACCCTGCCCGGTCATTCCATGAGGCCCTTCAATCGTTTTGGTTTATCCACTGCGCGGCATGGATTGAGACCGCCCCTGTGGCCATTGCCCCCGGGAGGATGCCTCAGTATCTGTGTCCGTTTTATAAGAAAGATAAGGAAGAGGGGAAGATAACCGAGGAAGAGGCGATAGAACTCCTGGAGATGGTCTTCTTAAAGATCATGGAGGGGGCCTACTTCCTGGGTGGAGTAGTGCATAGTCAGGGGCAGGGTCATACCGGCAATATCATCACTGTTGGCGGGTATACCCCGGACGGGAAGGATGCCACTAATGAAGTGGATTGGCTTATATTGGAGGCCCAGAGGAGGATACAATTGCCGCAGCCCACTCTTCATATGATGTACCATGATAAGATGTCTGAGGATTTCCTGATAAAGGCGGTTGAGGTCGTGAGGGATACCGGTTTGGGACAACCGGCCTTTTTTGGCGCGGATGTCGCTATGAAACGCAACCTATTCCACTATCCGGGCATAACCATGGAGGAGGCAAGAGATATTGCCCAGGCGGGATGTATCCAGACTATAATTCAAGGCGCTTCGGCGGCGACATGGGAATCTTCCCCGAATATGGCCAAGTACATTGAACTGGCCTTAGATAATGGCATGGACCCTGTGAGCGGGGAACAGCTAGGTCCTGAAACAGGGGATGCAGAGAAATTTGAGTCTTTTGAGGATCTCTTTGATGCGTATAAGGCGCAGATCAACTATTTTATACCAATGCAGCGTCGTTTCCATAACATCCTCTTCGCTATAGAGGCGGAGATTTTCCCAACACCATTTCAGTCCAGCCTCATTGACGGATGTATTGAGGGTGGTAAAGACGTAATGAATGGGGGCTCAAAGTACAGGGCCATGGGCTCCAACCCTTCGACGGGTATCGACGCAGCAAACTCACTGGCAGCTGTCAAGAAACTGGTCTTTGACGATAAGAAGATTACCATGAAAGAGCTGAAAGATGCCCTCAAGGCAAACTTTGAGGGGAACGGTTACGATAGGGTCATGAAGATGTGCCTTGACGCCCCAAAATTCGGAAATGACGATCCTTACGTTGATAGTATAACAAGAGATATATATGATCATTACGAAAAAGTGCACCAGCAGATGAATGACTGGACAGACAGGCATTCCGTGCCGCATGCCTATTCCATCACAAATCACTTCAATTTTGGCAGGGCTGTGGGAGCACTCCCCAGTGGCAGAAAGGCCGGTGTTCCCTTAACCGATGCCACGGTATCGGCCACACCGGGCACGGACATCCAAGGACCCACCGCCCTTGCCAAGTCTGCTGCCACGGCTCTTGACACCATAAAATACGGCTCAAACCACTTCAACATGAAATTTCATCCATCTGCCTTGCAGACGAGGGACGGGTGCAAGAAACTGCTTTCCCTCATAAAGACGTATATGGACATGGGCGGCTCCCACGTTCAGTTTAACTGTGTGAGTCGAGAGACCCTGGAGAAGGCCCAGCGAGATCCGGACGCGCATAAGGATCTGGTGGTCAGGGTCGCCGGATTCAGCGCCTTCTTCGTCCAACTCGATGCAGGTGTTCAGGATGAAATTATCAAGAGGACGGAGTTGAGTTTCGATTAATGAACAACGAATAAAAGGAGACAATCACGTCTTGAACGGGGCCAAGTGTTTCATCTCCCTGGGTGAGGGAGCTGACCTTTATGGGCTCTGTGCCGCTATACCTCCAGAGAAGGAGACAAGAGGGTTATACGCTTTTCTCATTGAGAGAGAGACCAGTGGTATCAGCGTGGGCAGGATAGAAAATGCCATGGGTCTAAGAGGTGCTTCTCAGGTAGATCATGGAATAAGAGATGTGAGTTCCATTTCGGCCATAGCGAAGTGTTTTCATTACGATCTTGATTGCCGGCACACCCGAGCAAAAGGAAAAATGTGTGCCAAGGATGGCTAAAGGGGAGATTATCGCTTCCATCGCTATTACCGAACCGGGAGCTGGTTCGGATGTAGGGAGTATTCTGTAACCATTCGCTGGGGCAGGCAAAGAACTTCCCTTGACAAATTAGATCAAATATATGATCATAAGTTCACATACACAAATAAGCTTCCGGGAAGGTGGGCGTCAACAAGATTCCGATTCAGAGTTTTCACCCCGGGCTAACCTCCCTCATCAAGGGGGAGGAATTTATAAAAAAGGGCATTGTCAAAAGACAAGAACTCAAGAAGAAACATATCCCTTAATTCAACAGCATTGGCGGCCTGGATAAAGGGGATGGTTCTCCAAATTCCTGTAATGGGTCTTTGTAAGGTGGAAAATTATGGGTTTTGAATTTACGGAAGAACAACGCATGATTCGAGAGATGGTAAAGAAATTGGTAGCGGAGAGGATCGCGCCAAGGGCGGCGGAGATCGACGAAAGTAATAAATTTCCCTATGATATTAAAGAGGCCTTTGTTGAAAACGGCCTTCTTAAGATGGGACTTCCGGAAGAATATGGAGGGATAGGTGCCAACGTAGCGACCATCTGTATGGTGATGGAGGAGGTGTCCAAGGTCTCATTTACTGCTGCCAGCTTGTTTTTTAGCGTTCACCTTATTATTGATTTACTGTTCTCGGTAGGCAATAAGGAACAGAAGAAGAAGTATTTTGGTCTCCTGTCCCGGGGGGACAAGATTGCTGCAATGGCCGTAACAGAGCCTAATGTAGGTTCAGACTTGAGCTCAATGAGAACCAGGGCTGTTCTAAAAGGAGATAATTATATTCTGAACGGGACCAAGTGTTTCATCTCCCTTGGCGGGGTGGCTGACTTATACGGGGTCTATGCTTCTACATCTCCGGAGAAGAGGACAAGAGGGTTATCTGCTTTTATTGTTGAGAGAGAGACCAGTGGTTTCAGTATAGGTAAGATAGAAAATCCCATGGGTATGAGAGGTTCTGCAAGTTCGGAAATCATACTTGAAGACGTCAAAGTCCCAAAAGAGGACCTGCTCGGCAAAGAGGGTGATGGCTTTAGCATATTGGTCAACTCCCTCAATGTGGAACGTCTGTGGTTTGCCTCCATGGCCCTCGGTACTTCACAGGGCGCCCTAGATTATGCTACACAATATGCTAAAGAGAGGGTGCAGTTTGGCAAACCTATTGCCGAATTTCAGGGTATACAGTTTATGCTGGCCGACATGGCAATACAGGTGGAGGTTGGTCGTTCCATACTCTATGATGCTGCATCTCAGATAGATCGTGGGGTTGAGGACGGCGGTCTGAAATCAGCTATAGCTAAGTGTTTCATAACCGATGCCGCCATGAAGGTTACCACCGATGCTGTACAGGTACTCGGGGGTTATGGATACATGAAGGAGTATCCCATGGAAAGGATGATGCGGGATGCGAAGGCCACACAAATAGCAGCCGGCACAAATCAAATCCAGAGGGTATTGATTGCCCGTTCACTGCTCGGCAAATAGACGCCAGGGATCTCAAAAAACGGGGCATGGGCTCCGGGCATTTATCTGGCGAAGCGAACGTGGAACTTTCAAGAATGGCCGGTCAAGTGAAAAGAGGGGTTTTAGGTGCCTCTCATAAAAAAGGAGGGAAAGATGGATACGAAGGCAATGGCAGAGAGGATCAATAGGGAAAGAGAAGAATTATTATCAACAGCCCCTCATATGGATACAGAGAGGGTTGTGTTTCAACTGGAGTCGTACAAAGAGACGGATGGAATGCCGGCGGAATTGAGGCGGGCGAAGTTGATTGAAAAGATGTGTAATGAGAAGACGCTCTTCATAGATAACAATCCCATTGTCGGCACGGTCACCAAGTATAAGGTGGGACATTATCCTTTCCCTGAGTATAGCTGCAGATGGATGAAGAAGCAGACAGAGTTTTGCGGACACCTTGGGAGTTACGGCAAAACCGATGAGGATGCGGAGAGGATAGAGAGGGCTATAGAATACTGGGGCGAGCGTAACACATATTACAAAACAAGAAAAACGGTCCTCGACGTATTGGGAGAGGACATAAACAAGATAAGTGCCTGCGGGGTATGGGCGGAGGACTCCATACAGGCGCCCATGATAGCGAACCCTGACTACCCTAATCTCTTGAAAGCAGGGCTGAATGGCATTATCGCGGAGGTAGAGGAGGAGAGGGGCAAGCTCAACCCGGGCGATTATGAATCCTTCCCCAAATGGCAATTCTATAATGCAGTCCTTATATGCCTTCGGGCAGTGATCACCCTTGCCGGAAGATACGCCCGGTTCGCACGGGATATGGCCGAGAATGAGAGAGACCCGGAAAGAAAAGAGGAGTTGGAGAGAATTGCCGAGAGATGCGAGTGGGTTCCCGCCAACCGGCCGAGGACTTTTCATGAAGCGGTTCAGTTTGTTTGGTTTCTTCAAATGATTTCTTGGATGGAAACTGCGGTGCTTACGTGTATCCCGGCAAGGTTTACACAGTACATGTATCCATTCTACAAGGAGGATAAGGAAAAGGGTATAATAACCGATGAAGAGGTCACGCAATTGTTGCAGCTGTACTTCATCAAGATCCAGGGTCTCGGAGAATATGTCCTGCCCATGCGCACCTTTTCGGGTTCGTCAGCCCGTTTGGCCATGCATTTGGTCCTGGGGGGCCTAACGCCGGATGGGAAAGATGCTACCAATGAGCTGGATTTCCTGGTTTTAGAGGCGCATAAACGTAACATGTTGCCGGAACCCCTTACAAACCTATTCTACCACAACAAACTTTCTGAGGATTTTCTGCTCAAGTGCGTTGATGTGATAAGGACAGGCATAGGTCAACCTGCATTTTATAATACGGATGTTGCCATACAGCAGAACCTATTCCACCATGGTAGTGAGGGGATAACCCTCGAGGAAGCGCGAAACCTTACAATTTGGGGCTGTGTTCAGAATGCGGTCTGCGGTTGTTCCGATACCTTGTGGGAGGGTTTCTTCAACATGCCGAAGATGCTGGAGCTGGCATTGAATAACGGTAAGGATCCGTTGAATGGCCGGCAGATAGGTCCGCAGAATGGAAGCTCCTTTGAGTCTTACCAGGAGCTTCATGAGGCGGTCAAGAAGCAATTTGAGCATTTCTTCTCTCTTCTCCGTTCGGTTAACCGTATCTCATGGAATGTGATGCGGGATATACCTGTTCCCTGGGCCTCTTCATTGAATCCTGAGTGTATCAGGAAAGGCAAAGACCTGCACGAGGGTGGCGCCAAATACAGCGCCGGGAGTTCGACCGTTGCTGTGGGAACGGTCGATTTAGCAAACTCCCTGGCTGCGATGAAGAAATTGGTATTCGAGGAGAAGAAGATCACTTTAGAGCAGCTAAAGGAAGCGCTTGCCGTTGATTTCAAAGGGTTTGAAGAGATCCTGCAGATGTGTTTGGATGCTCCAAAATACGGGAATAACGATGCTTACACAGATTCCATAACGAAAGAATGGTATGATATCTTTTGGCATAAGCATAGAGAGTTTCCGGATGATTTTCTCGGCAGGCCCATAAAACCGGAGGCGCTTTCAGTCACCACCCATGCCTTTCTCGGTTCAAACACCGGGGCGTTACCCAACGGGAGGAAGGCAAGGACCGCCATCACAGACGCGAGTGTATCAGCTCAGCCCGGCACGGACACCCATGGACCGACCGCACTTATAAACTCAGCGGCTCAAGTCCTGGACTGTGTGAGATTTGGTGCAAATCACTTTAACGTGAAGTTTCATCCTTCGGCGCTCGAGGGTTTGGAAGGGGCACGGAAGTTCCTGGCCCTCGTGAAGACTTACATGGACCTTGGTGGGTATCATATACAGTTCAATTGCGTGGGTGCGGATAAGCTGAAAGAGGCCCAGTTTCATCCTGAAGATTATCGGGACTTGGTTGTCAGGGTCGCCGGTTTCAGCGCCTTTTTCATCCACCTGGACAAACCGCTTCAAGATGAAATTATAAAGCGGACAGAGTTAAAGTTAGACTGAAGCCAAGAGAAGGCCATTTGATGTATAACCGAGACAAGTGTCAAAGGAGGGAAAAATGAGGTTTGGTAGTGTCGACTACGAGAAGAAGGAAGGTATCGTTGTAATGACCCTCGATGATCAGCCCAAGCTCAATGCTCTAAGCTCAGGCATAGTGAGTGGTCTAAGGCAAGGGTTTGACGAGGTGGACGGAGATGACGAAGTCCAGATCGCTATCGTCACTGGCAAGGGCCGGTCCTTTTGTGCCGGCGCTGATATTACCGGGATCGACCCGACCCCTGCGAATATGAAGCGGTATATGAAGGAAATATTTATGACCGCCCTATGTCGTGCGGAGAAACTCATAAAGCCGGTAATTGCCGCGGTTAACGGACTTGCCTTGGGCGGCGGGCTGGAACTAGCCATTAGCTGCGATATCATCATCGCCTCAGATAAGGCACAGTTCGGCGTCCCGGAAGCGAGGCTGGGACTGGTCCCCGGGTTCGCCATTGTGCGCCTCGATCAACTAATCGGCAGAAACAAGGCCAAGGAATTGACCATGACCACAGACCCTATATCTGCTGAAGAAGCCTTTCGGATTAATCTCGCCAACAAGGTTGTGCCTCACGATAAACTCATGGATGAAGCGATTGCCATGGCGAAAAGGATTATGGCCCAGGGGCCTCTTGCCGTTCAATTTGCTAAATCAGCGTACAATAGGCATCTCTGGGGTGAAGACCTGGCTTATGCCACTGATGCTATGGCCATGTTGTTTGGGACAGAAGATGCCAAAGAGGGAACAACAGCATTTCTGGAGAAAAGGAAGCCGGTATTTAAGGGAAGATAGAGTGTGGTGAGGCCCGAAAAGGGTAAAAAGGTCCTCGGGGAGGTAACCGTCTAGGAAGCAAAGCGTTTCATACATCTCAGGGAGATCTGCTTTGCAACATTACATGAGGAGAAGACGAGATGGAGATGGAAGATATCAAGGCTATCGATTTTTTCGTTGGGCCGGCTTATTATCACGGACAAGAAGGATTCAAGAAGCCCTTCGAATTCTATGAGTTTCAGATCATGGCCCGTAGCACTTTTGCAGGTGTCGCCAAGAGGTTAGGACTGAAACCAGGGGAAGAGTGGAAGGTCTTGGGTGGCTTGGCAAAGTCCTCATTGGAGGAGATGATAGCGGAAATGGATGATATAGGGGTAGAGAGCGCCATACTGGTAGCCTGCAAAGTATGGTCGTGGCACGACCAGGCCTTGATGATGGATTATGACATTGATGAGATTGCCGAGACGTGCAAGAAGGGCAATGGCAGACTGATGGGGGCCGCCAGTTACAACCCGCTCCGCATTAAGGAAAGCCTCGAAGAGGTGGATAGGGCAATTAAAGAGTATGGTTTCAAATTTGTGTGGGCTCACCCTATCAGCTTTGGGATGAAGCCGGACGATAGGAGAATGTATCCCCTCTATGCCAAATGTAGTGAACTCGGTGTTGCAGTATCTATGCAAGTTGGTCATTCGGCAGAGCCACTTCCCAGCGAGGAGGGTCACCCCATGTATGCCGACCATGTTGCCATCGATTTTCCTGATCTGACTATAATCCTTACCCATACGGGTTGGCCGTGGATCGATGAATGGGCATCGATGCTCTGGAGACATCCGAACGTCTATGGCGGCATAAATGCCTACTATCCTTCGTCCCTTGACCCCTCCCAGGTCCGTTTTATGGATAGCTCAAGGGGCCGGGACAAGGTCCTATGGGGTTCTCACGGATTCGGGATGACACGTTGCAAGAAGGAGTTTCTCGAACTACCCATAAAGGACGAGACCAAGAGAAAGGTCTTGAGGGAGAATGCTATTAAGGCGCTTAAGCTGGATTCGGATTAGTCAATGGAGTTGTTCCCCGTGATTGGACAGAACGATATTTACTGATAGTGCACAGGTGACTTCTCAGAAATTACGAGTATTAGCCGCGTGAAGTTACGGTCATAGAGTCTGAAACGAACAAACAACACGACCAAAGGAGGTTAATTTTGGAACAGGTTAGCGGTCAGGGTGGTAAAAGCGGTTGGGTATTCAATATCCAGAGGTATTCGATTCAGGATGGTCCTGGTATCAGGACTACGGTTTTTCTCAAGGGTTGTCCCTTGACTTGCCATTGGTGCAGCAACCCGGAATCCCAAGCATTGCATCCCGAGCTTCTCTACTTTGACACCCAATGTACCGGATGCCGTAAATGCCTGGAGGTATGCCTTAATGGGGCAACCCTTCTCGGTTCCGATGGGGAAATAGTGATCGACCGGAAGCTATGCAAGGCATGTGGGGTCTGCGTTGATGCTTGTCTTTCAGATGCCAGGATTATTTCAGGGGAACTTAGGGCAGTAGATGATGTCGTAAGTGTTGTGGAGAAGGACAGCCTTTTCTATAGGAACTCTAACGGAGGTGTTACCTTTTCGGGAGGTGAACCTACTTATCAGCCTGCTTTTCTTTTGGAACTCTTGAAGGGCTGTCAGGGGAAGGGGTTTCACACGTGCCTCGATACGTGCGGCTATACTCAGTGGAGTGTCTTGGAAGAGATCCTGGAGTATGTGGATCTTGTCCTCTTTGATGTTAAGCATATGGATCCTGAAAGACACAAGAAACTCACAGGCGTGGACAATCGATTGATTCTAGATAATGTTAAACAAATTGTGGGAATGGGTAAAAAAATTATCATAAGGGTACCTCTGCTGCCTGGGGTGAATGATTCAGAAGGGAATATCAATGCGTTGGGTAATTTCACCTCTAACCTATCGATCAAGAGGCTCGATCTTCTGCCCTACCACAGGCTAGGCGTCAAGAAGTATGAGCGATTGGGGGTGGATTACAAACTGGAAGAGGTCCCTTCATTCAAGAAGGAAGAGGTGGAAAGTGTCAAGAAACTTCTAACAGGTTTTGGGTTAGAGGTGGATATTGTTTAGCTTTTATTCACAGATTGAAAGGAGAGAACATGCCATACCGGCTGACAGAAGAACAGCAACTGATCATAGAGACAGTGAAGAGGATCAGAAAAGAGAAGATCGCCCCACTTGTGGAAGAACTTGACAGAAGGGCCGAGTTTCCTTGGGAAGTGCATAAGATACTCCTTGAGAACGGGTTCATAGGGTTATCCCTGCCTCAGGAATACGGAGGCGGAGGACTGGGTTTGCCGACTTACTGTGTAGTAACCGAAGAACTATCCAATTTTTGCTATTCAGTGACGTTCTGGCTCAATGATCTCCCCATAGAGCCTACTATAACTGCCGGTACGCGTGAGCAAAAAGAGAAATACCTAACCAAATTTGTCAGAGGAGACCTTATAGCATCTATTGCTATTACAGAACCGGAAGCGGGTTCAGATGTAGCCAACATTGCAACATGCGCGGTCCCGGATGGTGATGGATATATAATAAACGGGACGAAACGGTTTATCAGCCTTGCTGATGATGCGGGGATCATCAATCTCCTCGTGAAGACCGATCCCTCGAAAGGGACAAAGGGGATGAGTTTCTTCATTGTGGAAGCGGGAACCCCCGGGTTTTCCATAGGGAAGATCGAGAAGAAGATGGGTATCAACCCGTTGCACGCATGTGAGTTGACTTTTGAAGACTGCTATGTGCCAAGGTCCAACCTCCTCGGAAAAGAGGGACAGGGTTTCAGTATTGCCATGACGTGTCTCGATCCGGGTCGGGCCATAGTCGGTTCGCAGGGTGTGGGTATCGCACAGGGCGCACTCGATTATGCTATTGATTACGCAAAGCAGCGGATTCAATTCGGCAAACCCATCGCAGAATTCCAGGGACTACAATTCATGATGGCCGATATGGCTACGGAGATAGAGGCATCAAGACAGTTAGTTCACAGGGCGGCGTGTGCAATAGATGAAAATGAGAAAGACAGAGCCAAACTTGCCGCTATGGCCAAGTATTTTGCCACGGATACATGCATGAGAGTAACTACGGATGCCGTCCAAATCCTTGGGGGGTACGGCTACATGAAAGACTACCCTCTCGAAAGGATGATGAGAGAGGCAAAGTTTCTCCAGATCTATGAGGGCACCAATCAGATACAGCGTATCGTGGTGGCGAGATCTTTATTGTCGTAAAAGGATAGTTAATTTCAATATTACGTTAAACCAATAAAAGGAGGTACGATAAGATGGCTGCGAGAGAGGATGCAAAGTCACTATTGAGTGAAAGGGTCAGAAGGTTAAAGGGGGATGTGGTCAGTAACCCTCAGACTTTAGATACTGAACGGGCTAAATTCCTTTTAGAGACTTACAGAGAGACGGAGGGAGAACCAACAATAGTAAGACGGGGTAAACTACTCGAAAAGATTCTATTGAACAAAACCATCTACATAGATGACAATATCTTTGTTGGGAGTCAGGGTAAGGAGAGACAGGCGATCTATCCCTATCCGGAGGTAGCCTGCCGGTGGATGCGCAGGGAGATCGGCGATTATTGCGGGGTAAAGGGAAGACTGGGCGGTACCGATGATGAGAATATGGCGTTACTCCAGGAAGTTGTGGATTACTGGTATGACATAAATGCCTATAAGCGGACCCATGACCTCTTCCGTGAAACCACCGGCATAGATGCAAAGAGGTTTCAGAAGACGAGGGTCTGGGCCGATGGTGGCGGGTTTCCCCAGGGATCTACGAGTATAAACTACGGCAAAGTGCTGAATAAGGGTTTGAAAGGGATCATGGAAGAGATAGAGGAGCAGATGGCCGCGCTCCCCATGGATAACATTGAGGTGATAAACAAGAAGTATTTCTACCAATCGATGCTTCGGTGCCTCAATGCTGTCATTCATTGGGCCGGTAGATACGCGAAGCTGGCGAGAGAAATGGCAGGCAAGGAAAATGACCCGGCGAGAAAGGCTGAGATGGAAAAGATTGCCGAAACATGTGATTGGGTTCCTGCAAACCCTGCCAGGTCATTCTATGAGGCATTGCAGTCCTTCTGGTTTATCCATTGCGTGGCGTATATCGAGACCGGCCCTGTGGCCATTGCCCCGGGAAGGATGCCTCAGTACCTGTACCCGTTCTACAAGAAGGATAAAGAGGAGGGGAAGATAACCGAAGAAGAGGCTATTGAACTTCTCGAGATGGTCTTCTTAAAGATCGTAGAGGCGGGCTTCTTCCTGGGCGGAGTCGCCCACAGCCAGTCACAAGGTCATACGGGCAACATTATCGTTGTTGGTGGGTATACCCCGGACGGGAAGGATGCTACCAATGAAGTAGATTGGCTTATATTGGAGGCCCAGAGGAGGATACAGTTGCCCCAGCCCACCGTTCACATGATGTATCACGACAAGCTCTCTGAAGACTTTCTGATAAAAGGGGTGGAGGTTGTGAGGGACACCGGTTTGGGACAACCCGCTTTTTTCGGTACGGATGTGGCTATGAAACGCAACCTGTTTCACTATCCGGGCATAACCATGGAGGAGGCAAGGGATATTGCCCAGGCGGGGTGTATCCAAACCATAATTCAAGGATCTTCGGCGGCGACATGGGAATCTTCCCCGAATATGGCCAAGTACGTTGAACTGGCCTTACATAATGGCATGGACCCTGTGAGCGGGGAACAGTTGGGTCCTGAGACAGGGGATGCGGAGAAATTCGAGTCTTTTGAAGATCTCTTTAATGCGTATAAAGAGAATATCAGCTATTTTATACCACTGCAGCGTCGTTTCCACAACATCCTCTTCGCTATCGAGGCGGAAATTCACCCTACGCCATTTCAGTCGACTGTAATTGATGGATGTATCGAGACCGGCATTGATGCAACAGCCGGCGGGACAAAATACAGGGCTATGGGTTCGAACCCTTCAGCGGCCATTGATGCGGCAAACTCCCTGGCTGCCATAAAAAAACTGGTCTTTGACGATAAAAAGATTACCATGAATGAGCTGAAAGATGCCCTCAAAGCAAACTTTGAGGGGAACGGTTACGATAGGGTCATGAAGATGTGCCTTGACGCCCCAAAATTCGGAAATGACGATCCTTACGTTGATAGTATAACAAGAGAGATATATGAGCATTACGAAAAAGTGCACCAGCAGATGAATGACTGGGCGGACAGGCATTCCGTGCCACATGCCTATTCCATCACAAATCACTTCAATTTTGGCAGGGCTGTGGGGGCATTGCCGAGTGGCAGGAAGGCCGGTGTTCCTTTGACCGATGCCACGGTATCGGCCACGCCGGGAACGGACATGGAAGGTCCGACCGCCTTGGCCAAATCTGCCGCCACGGCGGTAGACACCATAAAATACGGCTCAAACCACCTTAATATGAAGTTCCATCCCTCCGCCTTAGAGACAAGAGACGGGTGTAAAAAGCTGCTTTCCCTCATAAAGACCTATATGGACCTGGGCGGGTCCCATGTGCAGTTCAACTGTGTGAGTAGAGAGACCCTGGAAGATGCGCGACTCAAACCTGACCAGTATAAAGACCTGGTAGTGAGGGTGGCAGGGTTCAGCGCATTTTTCGTCCAGCTTGATGAAGGGGTTCAGGATGAGATTATCAAGAGGACGGAGTTGAGTTTCGAGTAGAGGGAAGACGAGGTGTCAATAAACTAATTAGTGCGGCTCATGGGGCGAAATAGGTGGTGACGCTCAGTGTAGAGGAATATATTTGTATAATATCAATCAGCTGTGGGGCTTGGTCTGCCCTTCTCACCTAATTCGCCCCATGAGCCAAAGAATCAAGCTTGCCAACCTGGCACAGGGGTGAGATTGCAACGACTGCAGTGAAAGGAGAGGACCATGGCAAAAGCAAAAATGATAAAGGCTGAAGTGGTTATCGACGAGGTGCGATGTCGCGGATGTCGCTATTGTGAGAAGTTCTGCCCTCGGGGTTGCATTGTGATTCGCGGTGATAGGTTTACCCCCGAGGGGTACTTATTACCCGAGATCGTTGACATTGAAAGGTGTAACGCTTGCGGGGCTTGTGTGTGGATGTGCCCAAGCTTTGCCATTGATGTCTATCGATGGGTTGAAGCTGGAGAAGCTAAAGCTGGCTAGGGTCGTATAATAGGAGGAGAAGAGATGACAGAAAAAATCTTGGTTCAAGGAAACGAGGCAGTCGGCTTGGCAGCGGTGAGTGCCGGCTGCCTTTATTTCTTCGGTTACCCAATAACCCCTCAGAATGAGATCCCGGAATGGTTTGCCCGGGAGCTACCCAAAAGGGGAGGAGTCTTTGTGCAGACGGAGTCTGAAACCGGGTCGATAAATATGCTCTATGGGGCTGCATCCACTGGTGTTCGGTGCATAACCTCAACATCAAGTCCTGGATGGGGACTGATGCAGGAAGGGATATCGAGCATCGCCGGAGCCGAGCTCCCTTGCGTTATAGTGCTGGTGCAACGGGGCGGACCTGGAGGCGGTAGCATCAGGCACTCCCAGATGGACTATATGGCTGCCACCAGGGGTGGTGGGGGTGGGGGCTATAAAAATATTGTCCTAGCCCCGGCCTCGGTTCAGGAGGTCCACGATCTGATTCAGCTCGCGTTCTACCTGGCTGACAAATACCTCAATCCGGTAGTTATGCTATCAGATGGCATCATTGGACAGATAGCAGAGAACCTGGAGATTAAGACTATAGACTTTGGTCCCCTTCCGGAGAAAGATTGGGCAGTGAGAGGTGTAGGCCGGCAAAAGGATGGAAAGCGTCGGATGATCCTTCACGGGAGAGGAGTAATTGCGGGACCCCCTTACTTTACATATGTAAATTTCCTCGATCACTTGAAGGAAAAGTATCAGAAGATGGCCGATACTGAAGTGAGGTATGAAACCTATCAAACAGATGATGCCGAGATCATCCTGGTCGCCTATGGATATGTAGCGCGTGTCGCTAAAGAAGCGGTCAAGATGGCCCGTGAGCAGGATCTCAAAGTCGGGTTGCTTCGGCCGATAACCCTGTGGCCGTTCCCTTATCAGCAGATCAAAGAAAAGGCGGAGCTTGGATGCAAGTTCCTGGCAGCTGAAGACAGTATGGGGCTATTGGTCGACGATGTCAGGATTGGAGTTGAGGGAAAAGCTGAGGTCCATCTTTTAGATATATCTGCCCGTCACATGCCCACTGATGGCGGCATGATTCTCCCTGGCAGGGTTTTCCAAGAGATAAGGAGGTTATTATGAATAATTCGATAGTGAAGGAGAGGGCTTGGGGACGGCCGGAGTTGTGCCTTGATTTACCGGTTTGGGGGCTGTATTGTCCCGGATGCCAGCATCCCGTTGGGGCCCGCCTCATTGCCGAGGTTTTAGATGAGCTTGGCATTGCCGATAGAGCCATCTTGATAATAGGCGTAGGCTGCCATGCCTTCTCAGGATTCGCCTTAAACTTTGATGTTGTAAGTTCATGTCATGGTCGTGCCCCTGATCTGGCCACCGCTGTCAAGCGTATCCACCCGGATACAATCGTATTCAGTTTGCAAGGAGACGGGGATTGTATTGCCATTGGGGCCGGACCTTTTATCGGCGCCTTAACTCGTGGTGAAATGATCACTATAATAATGTTAAATAATACCAATTATGGAACCACCGGCGGTCAACTAGCGCCTACTACCTTGATGGAACAGCGCACGACCACCACACCCGAGGGCCGGACTGCCGACAGAGAGGGATACCCGGCACATGTTGCTGAGCTGGCGGCGGGGTTTAAGGGAACGGCCTATAGCGCTCGCGGCGCTCTTAATAACCTGGCTAATTACAAACGCACCAAGAAATACATAAAGACAGCCTTCCAGAAGCAGATAAACAATGTTGGGCTCAGTTATGTTGAAGTTATTTCAGCCTGCCCGCCAAACTGGCATCTAAGTCCGTTGGAGAGCTTGGAGTGGATTGAGGAAAAGGTCATCCCTGAATTCCCTCTCGGTGAATTCAAGAACGTTGACCGTATCGAATAAAGATCAAGGAGGAAGTTATGGAACAAAAATTACCTTCAAGGGTTGAAGTAATCATGGCCGGAATTGGGGGGATGGGCGTGCTCATGGCCGGGCAACTGCTCTCCTGGGCTGGTCTCAAGAGGTATGAACGTGTATCCTGGGCTCCCTCATATGCTGTGGCCAGGCGGGGAGGACTCTGTGAGTGCACCGTTGTTTGTTCCGATGAGGAGATCTGCTCCCCACTACTGGACCAGGCCAAGGCGTTACTCATCTTTGAGGGGTCTCAGTTCAAAACCTTCGAGCCCAGAGTCCGACCCGGCGGGTTAATGATCGTGGAGAGCGCAGGGCTGGAGGAACAGCCGTCAAGGGAGGACTACAGGTTACTCCCGGTTGCGGGAATGGAGATAGCTATCAATATGGGTGCGGCTGTGGTCAACAACCTAATCTTACTCGGGGTGTTCACTGAGGTGACCGACGCACTCCCGGCCGAGCTTATCGAGGCCGAGCTGGATAAGAGATATGGGGCCAGAGAGGCCACGTTGGCTCGCAACAAGGAGGCCTTCAGGAGGGGACTCGAATTAGGGCAGACCCTGAACCCTTAAAATTCTACAATGGTGATCTGTCTCATGTCAACGATATTTCAAAGCCGCACCGAGGGTGCGTCAAGTCCATCCTACTTCACTCGGACGAGGGGACCTCCTCGGTTGAGTGTTGAGTGTCCGAGATCTGCGGGACACGACGAAACAAAACGGTCGATTTGGTTCTAATAGATTCTCTCTCCCCTCTCGCTGATGAGCCATCAGTTCCTCTTCTTCGGTTGCCATGGTCTACGGCTGAACGCTAACCACACTTTCCATATGCTTTACCGGAATATACTCCCCCTTCCCTTTTGTCGGACTACGACAGATAATGTCATGGTTTTCAACGGCTGTCCGTTGTGTTCCATTCATTCTTGTTCGGGGACGAACGACTATTTCGGCCACGTCCCTAAGTTGAGTGTAACCTTTTTTCGTTTGATGTGTGTAAAGGAGGGCAGAAAATGGCAACAGCAGGAATTGGAAAGGGCAAAGATATCAAAGAGATGGAAGAAAAGCAGCAATGGTGGTGGGCGGCGGAAAAGAGCCGCTCCAAACGCCTCGATTATCTGCGAAAGGCGGTCTGGAAGAAAGGAGCTATCGGAGGACTTTACCCCCCCGGTTTAAAGATCGACCTTACCTTTCCCCAGCTCTTTACCGAGGCATGGAAGGAGAACGAGGGTGAACCGATCATGCTCCAGAAGGCCCGCGCCCTGGCCCATGTATTCGACAACACACCCATCTTCATTACCGACCACGCACAGCTCGTGGGTTGTGTCGGGAGCGGGCCCCATGAGATGGTCTGGCAGTGGCAGTCTGCCGGTATGGTAAACGAGGAGGTTTACAACGAGCAGGGAGTCATACCGGAACCCGAGGAAGAGTCCTTGAAGATCATAGCCGAGTTAAACGATTACTGGGCCGGCCGGACAGCTCTGGAGAAACTGGCCAAACTGATGGACCCGGAGGATGCGGTTAAATATATGAGCGGTGCCGTCGTGGCCGGGTCTCCCTCATCTTCCTTTGGTTATGCGACGAAGGACTATAGTTTTATCTTTCAGGGATTTGAAGCGATACTCGACATGATTGACCGGTCCATGGAGGAGACGGAAGAGAGACTGCAAGGGAACCCCTCGCCGGAGCTTCTCCCACTGTACGAGAAGTTGCCGAGGTGGGAAGCGATGCAAACGGTGTTGGAGGCCGGTATCCGGTATGCCAACCGCTACGCGAGGCTGGCCCGGATAGTGGCCGAGAATTTTGAGACCGATCCGGACCGGAAAGAAGAGTTGTTGCGTATTTCTGAGGTATGCGAACGCGTTCCTGCACAACCGCCCGGAAACTTGCAGGAATCTCTCCAGTTCGATCATTTTATCCAGGTTCTGGCGAGATACGAGACCCATGAGTTTGCAATGCCTAATCGTCCCGATTACTTTCACTGGCCGTATTATGACAG
>DAOWME010000152.1 GCA_030643245.1 Deltaproteobacteria bacterium | reverse complement strand
TTCAGAAATGAGCAATTTTTTCTCTGAGCAAGGCCGCACGACGGTTTGCGCCGAGGCGTACATGATCGTACGTCGCAGGCGGAAACCTGAGGAGAACGCAGCTCAGGGGAAAAAGGGCCATTTCTGGATGGAAACTATCTAGTGGTTTCGGTTACTGGTTGTGATGTCCGGAGGCTTGCCCTGCATGATTTTCCTTCACGTATGAGGCTGCCGTTCAGCGAATACGGTGCGAGGTATCGTAAAGTGTGACAAGGATAAATAGAAGACAACGGCGAGAATCGGTTTCATTGAATGATTGAAGGAGGTTTTTATTGAAAGGAGGGAACCATGAAAAAAAAGATCATGAATTATGAAACTCTGCTCAATGTCACCAACGCCATCTCTGCCACCAGAGCACCGGAAGAAGTTGTCAAGATTACAGTTGAGAGCATCAAAACATCTCTAGGTGTCAAGGGGTGTATTCTCTTTCTTTTCAACCGCAAGACCGATGAACTGGAGGTTGCCGCTTCATCCGGCCTGAGCGATGAATATGTGAATAAGGGCCCTCTGCGCTCCCTGCGTTCTATTGCCCAGTCTTTGCACGAGGGACCCGTTGCAGTCTATGATGTCTCTGATGACCCGAGGGTTCAGTACCCTGAAGAGGCTAAGAATGAGGGAATCGTCTCCGCTCTGTCCGTGCCTATCGTGGTCCACGGAAATGTTATTGGGGCGCTACGTATCTATACCTCTGACCACTGGGAGTTTACTTTAGAAGATGTGAACTTCGTTCAGGCCGTGGCCCAGATTGCCGGGATGGCCATAGATTTATGTAGGTTCAACAAGGGGCTAAAGAGCAGCATTGAAATACTGAAGACAATGCGGGATCCAAAGACGCTGAAATCAACCAAATGGACACCATATGAAGGGGTTCCGATAAGTTTTCCGAAGAAGAAACGCGTTGAGGGTAACTTGAGCGTGTAGAATATCCATGGAAGTGGGTGAAAATCCCATCCAATGGTGATCGATTGCTTAGGGACGGGGACGAAATAACTTCCCCATTTGTGCATCTCATCTTCAGGCCATATTTGCCCGATTTTCAAACACAAAATCCTCAAAATAGTTCGATTATTCCTGCGGTTTTGCGTTTTCAGATCGAATAAATCTAACCTAAATCTGAGCGCCAACTTGAGGAAGTTATTTCGTCCCCGTCCCTTATGCAGGATTGTATTTCGTACCCATCGATAAATGTATTCTTAAAAAGAGGCGCTAGTAAGTTTCTAATTCAGAAATGAGCAACTCTTCGCAAGGTCAAGTGATGGCGCAGAGGGTCGGACTGAGGCAGAGATTGCGGAAAAGTGCCATTTCTGGATGGAAACTAGTAGATAACGGGGGGGGGCGATAACTAGGCCCTGTGAACGGTCATGAAAAGATCACACTTAAAGCAAATAATGGGGGTGGGTCATGACAGGGAGTACTTATAAGATAATTGAGTTGGTCGGAACAAGTGATGTTTCCTGGGAAGAGGCTGCGAAAAACGCGATTAAATCAGCAGGAAAAAGCCTGAGGGGCCTGAGAGTTGCAGAGATCACACGACATGATGTAACAATCGAAAATGGAAAGATAACGAATTTTCGTGTTCGATTGGATGTGTCATTTAAATACGAAGAATAGCAAGGGGCGATGCTGACTTCTATAGTACTCCAACTTAGGTTTTTCTTGGCATAGGGATTACCGGTCCAAATCTACATGTTTTTGGTTCAGATACACAGGGTTTTGTGGTATAATTCATAAAACTTGACCACCGTTGAAGCATCCATAATTTCAAAAGTGTAAACTGATGTATGAAGGATGCCCTTTCCCTTCCTGGTAATTGTGATGGCCCTAATCAGGGTGGGTGAAGCCAGTATGAAAGATGGAGTAAAGAACCCCAATAAATATTTCCGGATACTTTTGGTGGCCTCAGGGCTTCTGCTCGTCATATTTGTCGGCATTGTTCGAACCCTGGCCGGCCCGGAGTACACTTATTCGCTCTTTTATGTGGTCCTCATCTGTTTTGTTACATGGTTTGCAGGAAGATGGGCAGGTATCTTCATATCCATTGCCAGCGCAGCGACATGGATTGCAGCTGACCTGATGACTATAGAGGCTTATTCGCACCTTTTTATTCCTTACCTGAATGGATCATTCAGATTGATCGTCTTTCTGATTATTGCTATTGTTCTATCGAGGTTGAAAGGTCTTTTGGAACTCGAAAAAGAGTTTGCAAGAAAGGATTTCCTGACAGGGATAGCTAACAGACGAAGCTTTTGTGAATTGGCGGCTATCGAAATAGAGAGGACCCACAGATACAGCACCCCTCTTACCATGGTTTACGTTGACCTGGACAATTTTAAGGCCGTTAACGATCATTTTGGGCATCATGTCGGCGACAGTCTCCTCTGTTCAGTGAGCAGAACCATTGAGAAAAACATCCGCACAACCGATACAGTGGGAAGACTCGGAGGCGACGAATTCGCTGTCCTCCTGCGTGAGACCGGAGCCAGATCCGCCCATATAGTCAGCCACAAACTCCGAGAAGAGCTCTTGGCTGTGATGGAGAAGAACAGGTGGCCTGTAACATTCAGTATAGGTGTGGCTACATACAAGGATACAGCAGGCATCACTTTTCAGGAGATCATGAGAAAGGCCGACAGTCTCATGTATTCCGTGAAGCAAGACGGCAAAGACAGGGTTATGCATGAGATAATCGGTCTACATTAAAAGTCAGGGGAAAGGAGTTCTCAACAAACACACTCCCACCAGCGTTGTCAAGCCCCACCATAATTATTTCGAGACCCCCCCCGGGGGAATCAGCAAAAAAATCCTGATTCTAACGGATTCTGAGAGTTGCATAACATATTGTTAAAATTTAAATAAATATCGGAAACGGCTAACCGATTAACAGCAGGGGGGCAAAACTGAGAGGACCGGTCCCCCTCTTGTGTTTTTCCTAATTTCCGAATAGAATACCTTCAGAAGTAAAACCGCACAATCAGTTAAACGGATGCAGCTTGACCTGACTGTGGGAAACATGCAAACCTTCATGGAAAAGGAGATGCAAGATGCCATTTTGGAAGACAGAGATGAAGGAACTGGCGCCTGGCGTATTCGCTTACGTTCAGGCTGATGGAACATGGTTTGTGAGCAACGCGGGGCTGATTATCGGAAAGGAGGACGCAATTGTCATCGATTCCTTGTCAAACGAAAAGAGGGTTCGGGTCTTTATGGAAGAGATAGCAAAGACCACCGATAAACCGGTCAGGCTCTTGATCAATACGCACAGCCATGGGGATCATATCTGGACGAACCACTTCTTTAAAGAAGCTAAGGTTATCTGCCACGAGCGCTGCAGGGAAGCCACCTTAGCGGCGGCAGAGGTGGACCCCGCCACCTACGAAGAAAACTTTCCGGGACTTAATTTAGACGGTGCTCAAATAACGCCACAGGATATAACCTTCGAAAATAAACTCACCCTATACACGGACGACTTAAAGGTTCAGATGATTTACAATGGCCCAGCCCATACCACAGAGGATATCTTCATATATCTGGAAGAAGCGGGTATCGTCTTCTGTGGAGATCTCCTCTTTTATCTCTGCACGCCTCTGGCACTCATGGGTCATATATCCGGCTGGATAGCCACTTTAGATTTATTGGCCGGTTTAGGGGCGGAGATCTATATCCCGGGACATGGTCCTGTTACCAACAAGAATGGCCTCCTTGAGAGCCGTGAGTATCTTCTCCATATCCAAAACGAGACTAAAAAGCGCTTTGACGCAGGGATGGATCCATTTATTGCGGCCAAAGATATCGACCTGGGGGAATTTGCAAAATGGACAAACCCGGAACGGATTGTTGCTAACGTGGAGCGCTTGTACAGCGAATTTCGGGGCGAGGAACCCGGCGCCCCCTTGGATGGTACGTCAATATTACAGAAGATGATGAAGCTATAGGTTTACACTTTTCAAGGATGCGGGTGCCGACAGACAAATTCTGGGCTGTGAAAATTGCCCCTCACATGGCTTTTCGTTGTCAGGAAAGAGAAACACGAGTTCTGAATACAGACACCTGAAACCTGGAGCGATATATTGAACCTTACGAATAGATATGACGTGGTCGTATAATCGGCTCTCTTGTCCGGAACATTTGAGAGGCGGAATTGTCCAAGATTTATGAATAGAGATGTCAAGGATTCAGTCACGTCACATAAGGAAGATGAGGTTTTGGTTAGAGCGTTTCAAGCTGGCGACAAGACCGCGCTCGATGAGCTGGTTGTCAAGTATAAGGACAAAGTCTTCAACCTTTGCTATATATTCCTTGGCGACAGGCAGGATGCAAAAATGATTCCGCTCAGAACGTATTCATAAAAGTTTACCGATCCTTGAAGAAATTTATCAGAGACACTTCAAGACACTAGGGTTGAGTAATTGCACAGGTCGAAAAAATTTCGGAACTTTCCTACCCCCAGCTTTGTCTAATGGCGCAAAGAAAAAACCATACGGAAGAAGGAGGTAAAGGGAATGAAATTCAGAATGCGTACGTTGATTTTTTTGGTCTCTGTCATCTGTTTGCTTTTGGGAGACCCCGCCGATGCGCAGCCGGGGGAAGGTGCCGACAAGACATTGTCGCCGTATTTCTTCGTGAAGAGTGAAGATCCTGAAGCTGACCGGCTGCCACTCAAGTCCACTGCGGTGAATGTACATATCTCAGGGGTGATAGCGGATGTAGTTGTGACACAGGTTTACAAGAACGAAGGGAAGAAACCCCTCGAAGCCATTTACATCTTTCCTGCCTCCACGCGGGCGGCTGTCTATGGGATGAAAATGACCATAGGGGAGCGAACCATTACGGCAAAGATTCAGGAGAGAGAAACGGCACGACGCCAATATGAGCAGGCGAAGCAAGCGGGTAAGAGCGCGTCCCTCCTGGAGCAGCAGAGGCCTAATGTATTTCAGATGAACGTTGCAAACATCCTACCCGCAGATATTATTATGGTTGAACTTAGATACACCGAGTTGCTCGTTCCCACAGATGCTGTTTATAAGTTTGTCTATCCGACGGTGGTAGGCCCCCGCTACACAGATCAACAGACAGCAGAAACCGGACCCGGAGAGAAATGGACGGAAAGCCCTTATCTACACGAGGGAGAACCTCCAACCTATACCTTTGATATTGAGGCCAGCCTGGCCGCAGGTCTTCCCATTAAGGATCTCATCTGCTCCTCGCATCGGACAGATGTTCTATATGACGGGCGAGCATGTGCATCAGTCAGACTGGACCCGTCAGAGAAATACGGAGGCAACCGTGATTTTATACTGAAATACCGGCTAGCCGGTAGTAATGTAGAAACCGGTCTCCTTCTTCTTGAGGGAGAGGAGGAAAAATTTTTCCTCCTCATGATGCAGCCGCCAAAACAGGTGCGCAATGTGCAGATTCCACCCAGGGAATACATATTCATTGTGGATGTCTCCGGTTCCATGCATGGCTTCCCTCTTAATATATCAAAGAAACTCTTGAAGGATCTAATCGGCAATCTCAGGTCAACGGATATGTTCAATATGCTGCTATTTGCCGGAGGGTCATCCGTGATGTCGGAAAAGTCATTACCCGCCACCAGGAAGAATATCTCCAGCGCCATAAACATGATCGAGCAGCATCGGGGCGGAGGCGGTACCAGATTATTGCCTGCCCTTAAAAGGGCGCTATCCATGCCTAAAACGGAAGGATGCTCCCGCAGCGTTGTCATTGTAACCGACGGTTATATCTCCGTTGAAGAGGAAACTTTCGACCTGATCCGGAACAATCTTGGAAATGCCAATATGTTTGCATTCGGAATCGGATCGAGCGTGAACCGCCATATCATTAAGGGGATGGCAAGGGTCGGAATGGGCGAGCCCTTTGTTATAACAAGGGCTGAAGAGGCACGGGAAAAAGCGGATAAGTTCAGGACCCTCATTGAGTCACCGGTTCTGACTGGGATCAAGATCGACTTCGGCGGATTTGAGGTTTACGATGTGGAGCCGCTCAGCATTCCTGATGTATTGGCTGATCGGCCTGTTATTGTGTTTGGCAAATGGCGCGGCAGGCCCCAAGGTAAAATCCGATTGGAGGGGACTACCGGGGATCGGCACTACATGAATGATATTGATATTGCAGTAGTAGAGCCTTCAGAGGCCAACTCGGCCCTTCGTTATCTATGGGCTCGTCATAGGGTCGCGATACTTTCCGATTACAACAGGTTGAATAAGCGGGATGAGCGGGTCAAGGAAGTAACGAATCTCGGTTTGACTTACAACCTGTTGACAGCGTATACTTCGTTTGTTGCTATTGACAAGCAAGTTCGCCTAAAGGATGGTCAGGCCGTAACCGTTAAGCAGCCCCTCCCGTTGCCCCAGGGCGTTTCCGATTATGCAGTGGGCAACAGGACATTTGCAACAAAAGGGATGACCCTTGCCGCTCCCTCATCCGGCATCATGGCCCTTGAAGGCCTGGTGATGGAAAAGAGCCGTGCATACCAAAATAAGCACCATACGGCGTCTGAACCGGAGATTGACACGGAGACCCGGGAGGGGAAGCATATCCGGCTGGGAAAAATCGATGTTCCGAAGGGGATTTCAAAGGGCTCTTTTCGAAAAGTGATTGAGAAAAATATCAGCTCAATCAATGTATGCTATAGTAAGAAAATAGGGGAACAATCCGGCTTAAAGGGCGAGGTAGTATTTACACTGGTAATCGATCAGAAGGGCAGGGTAGTCAAAGTGACCCCAGATATAAGCAAGAAGAAAAATAAGGAAATCGAAGGGTGCATTGCCGAAACCCTCATGAAACTACATTTTCCGGCACACCAGGGAGCGGGGAATGTGGTGGTAAAAGTCACGTTCATACTGGGGTGATTCTTCAAACCATGGATAATGTGCAGTAATCACATATAAAAATCCGACATCGAGTCGCACCTAATCGCGGCGCTGACCCACGAGCACGGCGGATGGAAACAGGCTTACCTGTTTCCATCCGGCGAGCGCAGTCGGGTCAAGGGGGAGGAAAGAGGGACGTTCAGAAGAAACTAAGAAAATAATCAAGCAGATCATATTTTTCTTTTTTGGCCAGTCATTCTCCCTCCAAGCTCTCTGACACACCCATAACAGTTTATTTCTAAATATCTTTCGACGCTCTATTCCCCGGATCATTATGTGATGCAATGCTACGGGCGCGTCTAATCGGGCTAATCTAGGCATAATCGCATTAGTATCCCACCATTGTTTGCCTGTCAAGTTTGGCATCCTTCATATATCGGTTTACACTTTTGAAATTATGGCTGCTTCAACGGTGGTCAAATTTTAACCCGTGCAGAACTCGCATCTAAGTGAGCATAAAGAAAGAACAGTCTAAAACTATTAAATTTAACATAT
>DAOWME010000186.1 GCA_030643245.1 Deltaproteobacteria bacterium | reverse complement strand
TGGCGCTCAGATTTAGGTTAGATTTGTTCGATCTGAAAACGCAAAACCGCAGGAATAGTCGAACTATTTTGAGGATTTTGTGTTTGAAGATCGGGCAAAGATGGCCTGAAGATGAGATGCACAAATGGGGAAGTTATTTCGGCCTCGTCCCTTAGTAGATATATTCTGGAGTCGGCATGAAAGAGATAGCTGCGTTGATACTGGCTGCGGGAAAAGGCACGAGGATGAAGTCGGACCTTGTGAAGGTCCTTCATCCGTTGATGGGTATGCCTATGCTATGGTATCCTATAGAGACTGTAAAGAAAATCGGCTCTCGGAATATTGTGGTTGTCGTGGGCTATCAGGCCGGGCGTGTGAGGAATACGTTCGATGGAGAGGATATTATATTTGTTGAGCAAAAAGAGCAGTTGGGCACAGGTCACGCTGTACTATGTGCCGAACAAAGGTTGGGAAATTTTAGAGGGGACGTATTGATACTCTGCGGGGATGTGCCTTTGATTAAGGAAGAGACAGTGAGAAAGCTTGTAGCGGTTCACCAGAGAAAAAAGTCAAAGGTCACTGTTTTGACGACCATACTAGAGAACCCGGAGGGTTATGGCAGGATAATCAAAGGAGAGAATGGTGATGTTTTGAGGATTGTAGAAGAGAAAGACGCCAGCCGTGCGGAGCGGGAAGTGCAAGAAGTTAATACAGGTATATACTGCGTAGATGGACCATATCTCTTTCGCACATTAGATAAGGTCGGCAGGGTTAATGAGCAGTCAGAGTATTACTTAACGGATATCGTTGCTATTGCCGCCGAGGACCGCGAGAGTGTGGTAGGCTTTTTGGCTGAAGATCCCTCAGAGGTGATGGGGATAAATAACAGAAGGCAAATGGCAAAGGCTATTCATGTTATCAGAGAACGCATAATCGACAGACTGATGCTGAATGGGGTTACAGTGATAGATCCGCGGACAACGTTCATTGAGAGAGATGTCCGTATAGGCAGGGATACGGTGATATGTCCTGGATGTTATATTCGTGGAGCTTCCACAATAGGGCAAAATTGCATAGTTGAACAGGGTTCGATAGTTATCAATTCTGAGTTAGGTGATGGTGTGGTTATTAAATCGTATTCCGTTATTAGTGATAGCAAGATATGCGGTGAGGCCAGCATTGGTCCGTTTGCCCATTTGAGGCCGGGGACGGAATTGGGATCGAAGGTTAAGATAGGGAACTTCGTGGAGGTTAAAAAGTCAAAGATCGGTGAGGGCAGCAAGGCCTCTCATCTGAGCTATCTGGGTGATGCGGTGGTTGGTAGGGGTGTAAATGTCGGGGCCGGAACGATTACGTGTAATTATGATGGAAAGAGGAAATACGAGACGGTTATAGAAGATGGCGTTTTTATAGGGAGCGACACCCAATTTGTGGCGCCTGTTACGATAGGTGAATGTGCATATATCGGAGCAGGATCAACGATCACAAGAGATGTGCCGTCTGGTAGTCTGGCCCTTAGCCGAAGCAGACAGGTGATAAAAGAACGAAGGGAAGATAAAGAGTAAAGATTATAGTGTGGCATAAAGGGGACCGAGTGCCAGATGGAAAGCCCTTCTATCTGGTTTTTATTTTTCAGATGGCATCCGGGTAGAGAGATGGAAGATGTTTCATGTAAGTAGTCAGAGGATCGATTGTGGGCTTAAAGGATAGATTGCGTCGCGTTCTACACGACCTGGATGTAAAGTCTATTGGAAAGTGGTTTATATACAGTACGTTAATAGGGATTGTCGCCGGGCTGGGTTCAAGCGCCTTTTTCTATATGTTGGAAAAGAGCGCCCATTTTTTCTTAAATAATCTTGGTGGTTACTATCCTCCGGTTGCAGGGGGTGAGTCCGGCGGGTTGATCTCGTCAGGTCATGTCCATCCCGGATGGATAGTTGGACTGGTACCTCCCCTCGGCGGGTTAATAGCAGGGGTTATCATATATAAGTGGGCGCCCGAAGCGGCAGGTCACGGTACGGACGCTGTGATAGATGCATTTCATAGATTGAGGGGTGTTATCAGGAAGAGGGTGCCTATAGTAAAGGCTGTTGCTTCGGCGGTTACAATAGGCTCCGGTGGATCCGCAGGGAGAGAAGGGCCGGTTGCGCAGATCGGCGCCGGATTCGGGTCATTTCTGGCGTCGGTATTGAAGCTCTCTGACCGTGATAGGAGAGTAATGGTCATCGCCGGGGCCGGCGCAGGTGTGGGGAGTATGTTCAGGGCACCTCTTGGAGGGGCACTCTTTGCTACGGAGGTGTTGTACAGAGAGCCGGAATTTGAATTCGAAGGGATTATCCCTGCCATTATATCGTCTATAGTCGCATATTCGGTCTTTTCATCCTTTTTTGGGTGGGGGGTTCTTTTCGACACCCCGGTTTACCTGTTCAGACACCCGACGGAGCTCCTCTTATATGCGGTTTTGGGTATATTGTGTGTAATATTAGGGGCATTTTATGTGAAGATCTTCTATGGAGTAAGGGATAGGATCTTTAAAAAACTCCCGGTAAAGAACTATCTAAAGCCTGCTATAGGTGGTATTGTGGTGGGCGGTATCGCGGTCTTCTATCCGCAGGTGCTGGCCATGGGATATGGCTGGGTCCAGTTGGCAATATACGGGAAGATGGCCATTGGACTAATGTTGACGTTGGCTGTTGCGAAGATCTTTGCCACCTCGTTTACAATAAGCTCCGGGGGGAGCGGTGGAGTTTTCGCACCTGCTCTCTTTATAGGGGCCATGTTAGGCGGTGGGTTTGGTCAGGCTGCGCACCTGGTATTTCCGGATATCGTCACCCAGCCGACGGCGTTTGTGCTCGTGGGCATGGGGGCCTTCTTTGGCGGGGTGGCCAACGTTCCCATTTCAGCGTTGATAATGGTCTGTGAAATGACAGGTAGCTATGGTTTGCTTGTACCGTTGATGTTGTCATCTTGTATTGTGTTTCTCTTTACGCGTAAGTGGAACTTATATGAAAAACAGGTGTCCTCCAGAATAGATTCACCGGCCCATCTTGGTGACTTTGTGGTTGATATTCTGGCAGGGTTAAGGGTGGAGGACGCGTTAAGCAATAAGAGAGATATGGTCTTAATCCCTCAGAATATGCCTTTCAGAGAGATATTGGCGCTTGTTACCGATACACCCAATTCTTATTTTCCGGTGATAGATGAGGGGGGGAAGATGGTTGGCATACTATCGTTGGATGACATACGTCAGATAATGTTTGAGGAGGGATTGAGTGAGTTGGTGAACGCTGGAGACATGATGACGTCTGATGTTATAGTGGTGACCCTTGGTGACGATCTTCACAACGCAATGAGGAAGTTTACGCTGAAAAATATTGAGGAGTTGCCTGTGGTGGATATGGGAGAACCGGACAGGGTAATTGGGATGCTGAGCAGACGGGATGTGCTTACCGCATACAATAAGGAGAGACAGAGGAGTGATCTGGGGAAGAGGTAGAAGAGGGTAATGAAGATAAGTAAAGAAGAAGTTGAGAAGGTGGCGGTCTTGGCCCGTCTGGCATTGACTGAGGGGGAGAAAGAGACGTTTAGTAGTGAAATGAGTAGCATACTCGATTACTTTGATAAGTTGAAGGAAGTCGATACGGAAAAGGTTGCGCCGACGTCGCACGCCAGTGCAGGGAGGAACGTAATGAGAGGCGATGAAGTTAGACCCTCTCTTTCGAAGGAGGAGTGTCTGATGAACGCCCCTGATGCCAACAAGGGTTGTCTCAGGGTCCCGAAGATTATTGGATGATTTAAGGATTTGTAGATATGGACTTGTACAGATTAAAGATACATGAATTACAGGAGATGTTACAAAGGGGTGAGGTTAGGTCGAGAGAAGTGACAGAATCTGTATTTAGGAGGATAGACGATGTTGAGGGGAAGGTGGGCGCCTTCATAACCCTGATGGAAACTGAGGGCCTGGAGTGCGCGGAGCTGGCCGACAGGAGGATCGAAGGGGGGAAGCAGGATGGCTTGACAGGGATTCCTCTCGCAATAAAGGACAACATGTGTATGAAAGGCAAGAGGACTACGTGTGGTTCCAGGATACTGGAGAGCTACAAACCGCCATATGATGGTACGGTTATCAAAAGCTTGGAGGGACATCTATCGGTTCCTGTGGGAAAGACAAATATGGATGAGTTTGCCATGGGATCATCTACGGAAACATCGTACTTTGGTATAACGAGGAACCCATGGGACTTGGGGAGGATAGCAGGGGGGTCCAGCGGTGGTTCTGCCAGTGCGGTAGCTGCAGATGAGTGCATTGGAGCCCTGGGATCTGATACTGGAGGGTCCATCAGACAGCCGGCCGCATATTGTGGTGTAGTTGGTTTAAAGCCGACATATGGAAGGGTATCCCGTTTCGGGTTGGTAGCCTTTGCCTCTTCCCTGGACCAGATAGGGCCTTTGACTAAGGATGTGCGGGACTGTGCGATCCTTTTAACGGCTATAAGCGGCCACGATCGGTTGGATTCCACTTCTGTGGATATAGCGGTTGAAGACTATGTAAATAGCCTTGACAGAGATATAAGTGGCCTTAGAATAGGGATTCCCAAGGAGTATTTTGCAGGGGGGATTGATCCGGATGTGGAGAAGTATGTGTGGGATGCGGTGAAGGAGCTGGAGAGGTTGGGAGCGGCTTACAAGGAGGTTTCTTTATCCCATAGTGAATATGCGATAGCTGCCTACTATATAATCGCTCCGGCTGAGGCGAGCTCGAACCTGGCTCGCTACGATGGCGTGAAATACGGGTACAGAGCTTCTAGTCCTGAAGGGTTACTCGATATGTACGCAAAGACTCGATCCGAAGGGTTTGGACGGGAAGTGAAGCGGAGAATTATGCTTGGCACCTATGCCCTTTCTGCAGGCTACTATGATGCGTATTATAAGAAGGCATCGCAGGTAAGAACCCTTATCGCGAGGGATTTTGATGAGGCCTTTAAGGTGTGTGATTTGCTTCTCACCCCAACTGTTCCCGCACCTGCGTTCAAGATTGGAGAAAAAACGGGAGATCCTTTGCAGATGTACTTTACGGACATATTTACTGTTCCAGCAAACCTTGTTGGTATTCCGGGTATTTCTGTCCCGTGTGGTTTTAGCAAAGACGGTCTGCCGATCGGGTTGCAGTTATTGGGAAGACATTTTGATGAGGCGACGCTTTTACAGGCAGCCTATGCCTTCGAACAACATACCGACTATCATCTCAGAAGGCCGTCTCTGGATGCCGGCCGAGGGAAGTAGCCAGAAATATTGGATTCCCACCTTCGTGGGAATGACGAGCGCCTGACACGATATTTCACGCCTGACACGACACTAGACATATTCAAAGAAGATCCTAGGTTCTGTATATGTATAAGAGATGCTTGCACAATTGCCCTGGAGGGCCTTGGATACGGCCTGTTCAGGCGGGAACTTCGTGCCGACAATCTCATGTTGTTTTATTTAAGCTTCTTGAGGACAGATTGTACCTTTCCCTCGCCCGTATTGGGTTTGTCCCTTCTGTCGTCGATCTTAATGGTTGTAACCACTCGCATTATTCCCTTTGCAAAAGTTGTTTCGTGCATGCGTCTGATTATGTCCAGTATTTTATCGAGGTCCCCTTCAACGATCGTTCCCATGGAAGTCAACTGGAATTTAAGGCCGGATTCCTTGAGCACAGCTAAGGCATCTGCCACGTATTCGCTGAGACTGGTGCAAGGTGAACCGATAGGTACAACACTCACTTCAACGATTGCCATATCTATACTGTATCCTTATAGATAGAGATAAAGCGCTTAAGCGAACGATCGTATGTCTTTTCAACCTCCGGAGGAAAGAGACAGGCCGGCAGTTGTTTCATTCGCCAGTGATAGGCCAAGCACTCACAGCACTTGCCTTTTTTTTCGCACGGCTCATATGTACAGTTACACCGCTTCAAGTTTGCCTCTAGATTTTGGCATTCCATTTTTTGCCTCCTGAAATGTGTTTCAAAATAAGGGACGGGGACGTAATAACTTCCCCATTTGTGCATCTCATCTTCAGGCCATCTTTGCCCGATCTTCAAACACAAAATCCTCGAAATAGGCA
>DAOWME010000109.1 GCA_030643245.1 Deltaproteobacteria bacterium | reverse complement strand
TCTGTGCCGAGACCATTTTTTTATTAGAAAGTGTAAACTACTTTATAGCTTTTATGAAGGATGCCCTCATATTTAGGTTAGATTTGTTCGATCTGAAAATACAAAACCACAGGAATAGTTTTGCTTATTTCGAGGATTTTGTGTTTGAAGATAGGGCAAAGATGGCATGAAGATGAGATGTATAGTTGGGGAAGTTATTTCGGCCCCGTCCGTAAGTTGAGTGCAACCTTTTGTGAACTCTGCAGGATCACAACTGTGGAGCAGCTATTGAAGGGTACTCTCGAACTTTCTCAACGATACTTCCAATAAGAGCCTGGAATAGTACCTGTAGAGTTCGGCTTTCAGCGCAAAATACTTTGCCTTTGCCGCAGCAAGGTCGGCTATGGCGCGGCTCAGTTCATCTGTGGAAGTTAGTTGATTCTCAAATCTACCCATGGTCAGCTCGTAAAAGGCCTCCTGGGCATCAAGCCGTTTGTCGGCGGCCTTTAATTCGTCTTGGAACGACCTGAATGTGAGGTGGCTGTTTGTGATTTCAGTACGGATTCGATTCCTATAGTCGTTATGGAGATATTCAACCATTTTAGCATTGCGTTTCGCTGCCTCGATATTACGCTTAGTATTCAATCCGTCAAAGAGATTATATGAAAAAAGGACACCAACAGAGCTTTTGTTTTTGTTGGTGAAGTCGTCCCCGTCGATCTTCAGACTGTCACCGGTCCTCCTGGCCTGTGCAAAGAGAGAAACCTCTGGATAGTTCCTGCTTTTTGCAATCGTGATCTCTTCCTCTCTTATCTCCAGCGCGGTCTGTATTGCCTTGATATCCTCCCTTTCTCTTAGCGCCTCATCAACCAACAGCGCCAACTCGAGCGGTTGATAACCCGGCAGACCTTCCACAGCATATATGGTGGTATCCACCAGATGGGACAGCTGATTTAACAGCATCTTCTTTTCGTATTGCGTATGGATCAGGTCAGAATCTATTTCATAGGCCTTGGCTTTAATATTATAGACTTGTGAAATGGGAATCAGCCCCTGATCATAGAACCCCTGGGCTTTTTTCAAGCTCTCCTCGGCGGCATGAAGCGCTTCGTTCTTGGCACTGATAATCTCTTTGACAGCAACCGTCTGAGAGTAGATCGAGACAACGGAGAGGGTTATGTTTCGTTTCACATCTCCTTCCTCAAGGCTCGCCTTAACAGATTCAAGCTTTGCCTTGTGGATGCCTGCTGTAATAGCAAATCCGCTGAAAAAGGGATATGATAGAGTGAGTGACCCCTCATAGTGGTTTTGGGGCCCGATTTGCCACGCGGTCCTCCCCATTTGCGAATCCACATACATCACAGGTTTGTCCTGGAGATAGGTTGCCCCATATTCCAGATCGAGTCTCGGGTAATTCGCGCCTTTCGCAGCTTCATAGGCCTTAGTGAAGGCTTCTGTCTTGACCTTTGCGGCTCTCACCTGCAAGTTGTTTGCGGCCAACTCCAAGATCTCTCGGAGGTTTTCGGCAAGGAGATCCTTTTCAGCAAAGAGAAGGACCCCCCAAACCATTATTAGAAGCGTAATCGTGTGTCTCATCGGTTTTTCCTTTTCTTCCTCGTTTCCATTCAGAAATGGCACTTTTCCGCAATTTCTGCGTCAGTCTGCGGGATTGTTTGTGCGGCGTACCCTTGTACGCCTCCGCGCAATCCCTTGTCTTCTTTGACCTTCCAAAAAATTGCTCATTTCTGAATTGGAAACTTGCTCGTGCCCCATTTCTCAAGAGTGCATTAATGGATGGGGACTTCCTCATCCCTTAAAAGAGTTTCCCGATTTTCTGTGCCCCATACCAAAAAAGACCTCCTCCCAGGGCGATAACACCGAAAAAATATTTCCACAGATCCATCAACTCTGTTCCCCTGAAGAATATGCTTTCACTCCCTTGAATGTAATAGCGAAGCGGTGAGAGGATCGAAAGATATTCGAGAATCGGATGCATGGCATAAACTGGTGTCCATGCCCCGCTGAGAAAGATGATCGGCATCATGATCAAGACGGAAAGCTGTGCAACCTGCATGATATTACGTGCAACTGAAGCTATAAAGAGTCCGAGACCGGCACTGGTAAAGGCATAGAAAAAGGTGAGTAACATAAAGACGGAGAGATAACCGTTCATCGGCAGATCAAAAATCCCGAAGAGTACAATGCCCACACTAATGATAACGCCAACCATTACTATGATTACCTGGGACAAACTTTTAGCCAAGATCACGACTTTTGGGTTCACAGGCATCAAGAGCATAATATCCCAGGTACCATTTTCTTTTTCTTTGACAAATATGGCTGCGGTCAGGAGAACGGAGAGGAGTGTTATGACTGACAAGAGTTCGGAGAGCGCCATGAAATAGCTGTGATCACTATTGGGATTAAAGAGTTTATGCGTCTCGATTCTTACGGGGGCGAGCCATAAGGTATCCTGAAATGCCAAGAGAATATGCCGGATATAACCCAGGGCAAGGAAACTCTGGGTGGAAGCGGTTGCGTCTAATAACAGATTGAGTGTTGGAGCGTTCTTACCATAAAACCGCCTCTCAAAATCATCCTCAAAGACAATACCGATCATAATCTCTTTATTGCGTATTGCACGCATGAGTCTATCCTGTGAAGTAAAAGAGACAGGGGCCTGAAATTGCGGGGCGTGGAGGTGTGAAAGGATCTTATTACTCATAAAACCGGGTGAGTAATCCACCACCCCTACGCTCACGTTCCGTGCATCGAGATTAATCCCCTTGGCGGCAATATAGATATCTGCAGTAAAAGAGTATAGCACGATAAAGAGCAAGCCATAGGAGCGCGAGAACTCCAGCAACTCTTTGCCGACAATGGTCAGGAAGGCTCTCATGCCGCCCTCTTTTTCAAAAGTAATGACCCGAGGGTTAGGAGCAGGATAGCATATCCTGCCAAGAGAAGAAAATAGAACAGGTTCTTGGGGGCGCTTAACCCGTCTCCAACCAGGAAAACATCATAAAGGATATGGTTGAAATACATCACCGGATAGATATGTGCTTCGATGACAGATTCACCCTCCATCGAGCTGATAGGCATCAACATCCCTGAATACAAAAACCCGGGGATAATAGTGATAATAAGAGTCAATACTAGGGCCACAATCTGAGTAGAAGTAATGATTGATACGAGCAGGCCGATAGATAGACTGATCATGATGTATAAACATGAAGAGAATACATACAATAGAAAGCTTCCACGAAACGGCACTTCAAAGAGGTATACAGCCCATAAGAAGAGTATAAAGATATTAATGCTGTGGAGCAGAAACACAGGAAGGAGCTTTACTGCCAGGAATTCACTCTTCCTGACCGGAGAGGAGTAAAAATTAAAGATAGTCCCGTTCTCCTTCTCTTTTACAATGAGCTGTGCCGAAAGAACTGCAGGTGCGATGAGCAATACAAGACCGATTAGCCCGGGCACAATCATATTCTTGTCAGACATTGCCTGATTAAAGAGGTTGCGCGCATTGATCATAACCATGGCCTTGCTTTCATCCCCGGTGGCAAGTCTATACATCATGGTGTCATAAACAACTCCCCTGACATAGTTTTCTACGGTCGTGGCCCGTGATGGAAACGCCCCGTCTATGTATGCGTTCACCGAAACATTTAACCCTTTGAGCAGTTGTCTTTCAAATGATTCGGGGATAATGATAATCAAGTCCTTTTTATCTTGTTTGATCAGACGCAAGGCATTATCTTCCGATAGGTTTTTCACCTGAGTATTGAAATACTTGGAATGTTCAAATGTGCTGATGAGCTCATAAGAGAGCTTACTCCGGTCGTTGTCGATAATAAGTGTGCGGGTGTCGGTGACTTCCAGTTTGATGCCATAACCAAAAAGCAACAGGATCATCGATGGCATAATATAGACCATTAGGATGAGTTTGCTTCGATAAATGTCAAGGAGCTCTTTTATTAAATAGGCCCTAATAACCCTCAATCTCACTTGAAAACCTTCAGAAATATTCTAAGAAGATATCTTCAAAATTATGCGCATCCGGGTGCTTTTGATATAAATGTTCAACCGTGTCATCGGCTATTTTTTTTCCGCCCTTCAAGAGTACCACCCGATCGCAAAACTCTGCCTCATTCATGTAGTGGGTTGTAACTAAAATGGAAAGTTGCCATTCGTTCTTGAGTTTCTGAAGCATCTCCCAGAATATGGCTCTTGCCACAACATCCACCCCGCTGGTCGGTTCATCGAGAAAAAGCACCACAGGTTCATGGATAATTGCAGCAGCCACTGAAAAGCGTTGATTGATCCCTAAAGGCAAATCTCCGGGGAAAACATCTAAATAATCATAAAACCCCAAGGTATCAGCGTACATTTTGACCAATTCCAATGCCCGTCTGGGATCTATTTTATGCATATTGGCAAAATAGAGCAAATTTTCCCTTACGGTCATCCCCTTGTAAAGAGCAAAGTGCTGACTGACATACCCTATCTTTGCCTTTAACATCTGCCTGTCATTGGCGCTCGTAATCCTTTTTTCAAGCAGAAAGAGTTCACCGCCATCCATAGGCAGCAGTCCCAGGAGCATCTTGATAAAGGTAGTTTTCCCTGCCCCGTTGGCTCCGAGCAGACCCAAGATCTCACCCCGGTCCAGTCGCATATCAACATTGTCATTGGCAACAAACCTCCCAAACCGTTTGGTCAGTCCCCTGGCTTCCATTATAGTTTCAGGGATTGTTTCGCCCACTTCTTTACGGACAATCGAAATCTCAGGTATTGTGCCCCGTTTCTTGAGAAAGTTGACAAAGAAGAGCGCTTCCAGGGTTGGCTCTTTCGGTTTGACCTCTAAAGGGTTGAGGGAATATGTATATCCGTGAATGGTGATGGTTTGCTCAGCCGGATCTGGCGCAGCCTGGTAGGTAAAGGGCCGCATGCCTTCAATCAATTCTTCAGCTTTGCCCTGGGCAATTATTTCACCATCTTCAAATAGGAGCACCCTGTTCATTTTTTCAGCTTCAGCCATATAGGCGGTGCTGACGATGCAAAGTGTTTGCTCCTCGGCCACAATCTGTCTCAAAATGTCCCACAGCTCTAACCTGCTCATGGGGTCCACACCTGTAGTCGGTTCATCCAAGATCAGGAGTCTGGGGCGGTGGAGGAGCGTACAGATAAGCGCCAATTTTTGCATCATTCCGCCGCTCAAATTGCCAGCCAGACGCCTTACAAATTGCGACAGGCCCGCCATATGTAACAATCGCTCTTCATACGCCTTAAATTCCCTGTCTTTTTTGATCCCACGAATATCCGCAAAGAATTCCAGGTGTTCCCTTACACTCAATGTTTCATATAATATCAAGCCGAGGCCCTGGGGCATAAACCCAATATGATGTTTAAGCCTTTCCGCTTCTTTGGGAGAACGATAAGACTGATTTGAAAATACTATCTCTCCGTCAAACCTGATGATACCGGCAATCGTGTGCATTAAAGAGCTTTTCCCTGCACCATCCGCACCGATAAACCCTATGATTTTCCCTTGACTTGCCTCAAAGCTGACCGGTTTGAGCGCTATTTTTTTCTTATAAGAAACGGTGACTTTATTTACCTGTAAATAATTCACTGGTCTTGTGTGACCCGTATGAAACGAGAAGGTTAGGGGGGAACCCTTTCGGACAACTTACAGGTCTCCAAGGATTTTGGAACTTGCAGGCAACCCTTTGCCGTCAATTGTAATTACGCCGACTGCAGGTATCCCAAGTTTCAGACGATAATCCGGCGTAACCGGTTTCAAATGAACCGCATACACCCTCTGGATTCGATCGCTCTTGACATTTACCTCTTTCGGGGTAAACTCCGCCCTTTGTGCTATTCTCATCACCGTTGCATCTATCGCCATATCAGGATAGGCATCGAGGAAGATAACCGCTTTATCATTCAATTTGATCTTTCCGTTCTCAACTGTATCCACAAACATCTTCAAATAAAGCTGATCAGGGTCTATCAACGTGGCCACCACCATTCCAGGAGCCAGCACCTCTCCGGTCCGCGCCACCTTTTCAATTACCACACCGTTGACGGGTGCCCTGATAGTCAACTCTCTTATAGTTGCCCTCATTTCTTCCTTATTTGCTGCCAGCGAAGCAGTCTGACTACGGGCAGCCTCTATCTTTGCTCTCAGCGCCTCGAGTCTCTTTAGCCGGGTTCGGGCAATTTTAACGTCCGTTTTAGAGATATTGACCTTATGGTGAGCCTGTTTCAGTTTTTCCTTCGACGATTCGAGCTCTTTGGTGTTACTGTCCAGCTTGAGTTTTGCAAGTTCAAACGCATGCTTTTCAATGAGCTCCTTTTCGAAGAGTTCCCTTGTGCGGGCATAATCCTTTTCATCCTGAATAATCAGGAGCTTTAGATTGTCGATGGAACGGAGTAGCGATGCCTTTCCGGCAACGGCTATGTTTACACCTTTTCTTGCCTTTTCTACGGAAAGGGGAATTAATATACTGGCAATTTCATACTCTTTTTGCAAGGCTATAACGCTGTGCCGGGAGGATTGGAAGGTTTCTTCAATGCTTTTCAGTTTTGCTTTAAGCTCATCGCTCCTGATAATCGCTATAGTATCGTCTTCTTGAACCCTTTGCCCCTCTTCGATCAAGATCGATCGGATGCGCCCGGCATATTTTGTATTTAAAGCAATTATGTCCCCATCCATCCTACCGGTGCCGGCTATGAGATTGGAAGGGAGTTTTGAAGGGGAGAGCTTTTGATAAATAAAGAACCCGGCCAGCAACACCAGGAGCGCTGCGACTATTCCAACTATATAGTTTTTCACCACCGACTCCTTTGATGGGCTTGGTTCTGGGTGCGGCCATTATGTATTACATTAGGGACGGGGACGAAATAACTTCCCCATTTGTGCATCTCATCTTTAGGCCATCTTTGTCCGATCTTCAAACACAAAATCCTCAAAACAGTTCGACTATTCCTGCGGTTTTGCGTTTTAAGATCGAACAAATCCAACCTAAATCTGAGCGCCAACTTGAGGAAGTTACTTCGTCCCCGTCCCTTAGAGAGTGAAAAGGATGCGGTTATGCGACATCCGACAAAAAAAGGTTATACACAATTCGCAGAGACAGTCAATAAGAAAATGGAATTCCCGGGTTCAAATACAAGGCGATGAGAGGTCTTACCCTGCAAGAGGAGAGGACATAGATGACCTCGGATTGTATTGCAGGTAAATGGCATCGGCTTTGATTCTGCCCAGCAGCAGCAGAGGGAAAAGGGCAAGAAGTCCCCCGCAGATAAAGAGAAGGGTATAGCCAAAACAGGACCCAAAATATCCAGCCAGAACCGATGCACTTGTCATACCCACTACCACACAACTTGCCAGAAGCGTATAATGCACTCCCCCTATCCTCGGGTCCACCACATCCATCATGAAAGTGAAGAAGGCTGTAGTCACCATTCCTCCGAAGAGGTGTTCCAATGAGTTGAGTACCACGGCCATCGCATAATCGAATTTTGTGGTTGACATTACCCCCAGCCAGATGAGCATACTCGCCTGAAGCACAGAAAAATATATGAGGGAACGAAGACGACCCAGCCAGTTCACCAGGAACCCCCCGACCGCAGAACCTATGAAGCTAAACACGATACCGTACGTCCCTACAATAAAACCTATGTCCCGGTTGGAAAATCCGCGGTCAACAAGGAATACCTTGAACATACTCCCCCCAAACGACTCCCCGAACTTATAAAAAGTTACGAAAATGAGCAGAATAAATACCCCTTTCATACGAAAAAACACCTTCAAGTCCCGGAGTATGTTGATTTTAGGTGTGGTCACAGTGGATCCGGAGCCGTGAATCGCAGGTTCCTTCATGAAAAGGGGCAGGAGTAATGCCGTCCATATTATGAGGCCCATCAAGGGAAATATCAACCTAGCCCCCAGAGCATTACTATACGCAACAAGAAGCCCCCCTCCCAAAATCATCCCGAGTTTATAACCGGCAACCTGGGCGCTGTTTCCCAAACCCCTCTCTTCAGGACGGAGGATATCAACGGCAAAGCCATCTACTGCAATATCCTGGGTAGCGGAGAACAGGTTGAGTAAAAAGATAAACACAAGGAACAACCTCAAGTGTTCATCAAAATCAAACGGAAGGCATAACACAACAGATAGACCCATGAGGAACTGCATGGGAATGATCCAGCTCCGTCGTCTGCCCAATCGAGGAAGGTAGTACTTGTCTACGAGCGGGGACCACAGAAACTTGAGGCTCCATGGAAGGGCGAGCAGCCCAAGCCAACCGATTTCTTCCAGGGAAACACCCTGTCTGCGGAGATATATCGGGAGATAATGAACGAAAAACCCGAACGGAAGTCCCTGGGTGAAGTAAAGAACAGTAAGGGTGAGTAATTTCTTGGGACTGACGGGCATCAAGGATCCTTACCGGGGGTTGTCTTATTATACCGGCTTTTCAGGAGAATGTTTGCCTTTTCAACGCAATAAATCTTGACAGGCACAACATCTATTGATGGTCTAACTAGTGTCCATCCGGAAATGAAGAATTTGCCCTGCAATGGGTATGTTCAGAACGTCTCTGTATAGAAAGGCAATGGCATTTAATGCCTGTCGTTGAGTGGATGCGGCAACCCTGCCATGGGTGGCCAAATGCCTGAGAAAGGCTTCGATCTCAGTCTTGCCCATATCCTTGGGGTGTTTCCTACTTCCGTGAAATTTAACGTACAGTAAGATCCAGTCGCAATATTTCTTTTCAGTGCGATAGGAATAGTGATGATAACTTAATACCTGACGAACTTGGTCCATGAGACGTAGTAGAGGATCAGGTCTGAATTTTCGCTTTTTTTCCATGCTATTGAGTGATATCAGAGAAATATGGCAAAGGCAAGGCTGTTTTTACATATATACACACTCAATATAAAAATAAGCAGAAAGTAGCTGTGCGGATACTGAATCTGAACACCGGAGAGTCCTATGCTGGTCGCCTGGCCATCACCGGGAATCACCAGATCTACTTGCCAATAGAAATTCAAAAGATGCTGGAATAGAGGGATAGGGGACGTCTAGAAGAAACTAAGAAACTTGATGGGAGATGATTGATGTATTAATATATACTCGAGTTTTCGAAAAATAGTTCTTTGACAAGTTAGGGTTTCGGCATGGTTGTTGCTCTACGCTGCCGGATCAATTTGCTGTTCAGTAGATTCCTCCAAATAAAGTTAAATTGTAAATCTGGCTATTTGTCAACGCTGGTTTAAGAAATTCAAGACCGGTAACAATAAATGGTAGATGTTTGGCACATGGTACATTCATCTTTTCCTCCAAGCTTTGTGGGGTAAGATAACAGTATGCCAAACTATCTTTGCATATTTT
>DAOWME010000213.1 GCA_030643245.1 Deltaproteobacteria bacterium | reverse complement strand
GCTCATATCTCGTATCCCTCCTTCCTCAGATTTTCCTTTGCCTTCTTTGTTACCAACTCAGGCGTCTTTGCAAAAAAACGCGCCTCGTGGGTGCTGTATTCGCGGGCAAACTCATCTATGGTAAGAAGACGGCCATCCCGATGCCTTGCCTTCTTTATGGCCACCCCCTCTGTTTCCCAGCCCCATTTTTCACTCAGCTCTTTGAGGAGACGGAACTTATGCCTTACAGGCAGGTCGGATGCAGTTGTAACGATCCACTGCCAGTCGTCCGGCAACTCACCAAAGTATTTTTCATAAGATCCTATGTAAGGGGTGAATGAGAGGAGTCGCATGATAGAGATGGATGCTCCAGGCTTTTGCTGAAGGCCGAAATACATTGTGAGCGCCTCCTCTTTTGTCTCGACCGGGATAAGCAAATGTTCTTGCCCCGGTTCAGTCTCAACCTTTCTACCGTCGGACGTATCCCATACATGCCACTTACTCCTGTCAAAATGGTTACCCAACAGGTATCGTTTCCACTCAAAACCGGCATTCGGTCCCACTATGACTTGGTGTCCCATGCGTATAAGGCCTGCGGCCGTTGCATACATCCTCTCAGGGCACCTCCCCCAAAGGACAACCGGCGGCGCCATCAGCCTGTGTGTTATATCCGCCACCTCAGCCCAATTGGCGTAATGAGAGATATGGACGCCTGTGCGGGCCCAATGGGCGCTGGACTCCTGTAGTATAGCCATGGTGGAACAGCCCCCAAGCGATGATATGTTCTTGACGGCATACTCACACGTATACTTCTCAAAGAGAAATTTCCCCGGCCCTTCATCGAAATAGCGTCCGGCCTCTATGGCCCCACAACCTGCGATGAGCGAAACACACCCCTTGCCCGTCAACTCGTTGGCAAGCCACCCCACATCCTCAGCGTCCCTGCTTCCTCCGCAGGAGAGTATCCAGCAGAAACCGGGGGAATTCATCAATGTAAAGGCTGAACGGGCTATCTCGTCCTCAGGCACGGAGCCCCTTCCGGAACGAATCACGAACTTATCTTCCGGCGCCCTTTTCTTCAACGTCGCAACAATCAGATCGCGGATCGGGATATTCTCCGGACATACCTCATCACACTTTCCGCAGAAGTAACACCCTGTTTCCACCTTATGGAGGGCGGACACCCCTTCTTCTTTTGCCTTCCTTATTGCCTGGCCGATGAGAAGACCGTTAGGGCAAGCATTAAAGCAGAGGTCACAATCGTCTTTACATCTCTTTGCCTCGTCCTTGGCCTTTTCCTCGGACAAGAGGTAACCCCCTTTTCTCTTCACTTGCTTCGCAACCTCTAAGGCTATCTCCCCTGCCTTATCTACGTCTCTCACCCATACTGCATCAAGCCCGCCAACCAGATCATCGATGATCTCCTCCCCGGGGTCATCCGTTCGATCCGGAAGCCCGCCCAGCGCCTGGGGACTTACCCAGATTACCCTGCTCTCAGATCTCTTCGCCTCCCCCAGGATATCGAGGGGGCTGCAGCCGGTTGATGCAACTATTACATCGGCAAGACCAAACCTGACAAACTTTCCCGCATTTACCATCGTCCCGACAATGCGAACCCGATCATAGAATCTTGCGATGTCGAGGCCTACCGGACCAGGGGCGCATACCTCAAACTCTTCTGTTAATCCATTTTCTTTCAGACGGTTTATGACGCTCCATGCGGGAAGAAAATTGTCTCCCACAAAGGCGATTACCGGCTTGTCCACCTCGATATTTCCCAATCCACAGGCGATATTCGGGGGCGGCCAGTGATCCAGCTCCAGCTTATCTTTGTCCGCGCCTCTCTGGAAACCGAAGCAGGAGCCCTTGACTAGTTCCGCAATACTCTGAACGAGCAAGAGGACTGAACCGGCGTGAAAGGTCATATTCTCAAAATCGAACGCGCTCCCTGTGCCCTGATAACTCGCCAGAGAAAGCTTGTTGAGTTGGGCATCAGCATAGCTGAGCGCCTTCTCAAGGTGCGAGAGGTTCCTCACATATTGGCCGGTCAGTATGCCGATACTTAAGGCCTGGTCGGAGATATCATGGCGCGCACCGAGGCTTACCTCTTTATCCGGACCGAACTCTTTTACTGCATAATCGAGCAGGTCGGATGTATCCACAAACTGAGACCGGCAGCCCCTACATGCTACCCTCAGGCTTAACCTCGCCTGAAATGCTTCAAATCCGAGGCCGCAGATACCCTTTCCGCTAGTATTTCCATTCTCAAGGTCGCAGGGGCCCAAGTCACAATCACTGCATGTTGTCTGAATATCCGTATAGAGCGGAGGATAATTGTCAATCAGGGCCTTATCTTGTAAAACCAAATCCGAGGCCTCGGCAAAGGGATAGAGCCTGGTGTCCCAATCATTATAGCGCGCTTCTGCCCAGTCCTCTTTAATTGCCTGATTAAGGGCATCCTCCACACCCCGCGCATCCCTGCAGAGATGTGCAAGATCGACTTTTGTTCCTCCCAATTGGATAAATCTCTTTTCAGGATCAAATCTCTTCCCGATAAGTTTATCTTCAATACTTTCCATAGTTTCTCCTTCTAGCTTTGAATTCAAAACGTCATGACCCATATTGGCATAGTCTTTGCTTTATGGTTCCACATCTATATCCATCATGCATTTCTCGCATATCTTCTTTACTACTATCCCCGCTCGAAGAGTGGAAAGGGTTGCCCCACTGGTTATTCCGATGTTCAATTGCTGTTCGGCAGGGTTCCCGGACTGGAGTTTGACTTTGCGCAGGCAACCATCGCACAATGATATACCACACATTTCACAAACGTCTGTTGCTGCATTCTTCTCGCAGACACCGCATATTTTTTCCTCAGACATATTGGTTATTCACCTCCTTTTTATCAAAGGTACAAGGTATGCTAATTAAGAGTTAAAAATTAAGAATGAACAATTGGCCTTGATAATCGTTTCATCTATTTTTAAATGTGGCATAGGGTACAAGGTTTAAGGCATAAGGATTTGACCCTACAGCTTGCATGTTGATCCTTACAACATACCTGATCAGCTATGTTGTCGTGTTTGTCAGGAAAGTCTAATAACAAGAAAAGAATTTCCTATACTATTAAAATACGGCATGAACTGCCGCCGCTTCTTCAACAAGGGTGGAGGCCAGCTCATCCGTCCCTATATAGTAAATTCTCCCTTTACCAACCCTGGCTATCCTTCGCATCAACTCCGGGTCCGAGGACTGCTGGGCAAGACAAACGGACGACATGGTAATACCCCTTCGTCTCGCTGCTGCCGCCTGTCTTAAGGCATGTTTTTGCGGAGAGGGGTGGGGGGCCGTCGCATCCCCATCGGAGATGAGGATTATGTGCTGCTTTGCCTCCCCCTTAGGGTGATGAGCCAGTAAGGCACATGCCCTCGATATCCCGAACCCGATATTGGTGAACGCGTTCTCATGGAGTTCCAGATCGAGCACCTTCTCTGTGACATGGTGAGGGTTACTGCTGAGGTCTACCACAGTATCGGCCAGGTTCGAAAAGGAGATGACCCCGACGTTATCGTTGAAGCGAGCCGTGGCCAGTGTCAAAGCGATGGCGCTCTGCTTGGCATACCAGAGCTTCTTAATCTGACGCATAGTCCCCGAAAGGTCAATGAGTATGACGATGTTCATCTTGGTGCGGATATCTTTGATGAGGACCATCATATCTTCCCTGGTTACCATCTCCCTGCGATTACGGATCGCCTCGCGCATGGTGTCTTTAAGGGATATATCCCGATACCTGTCTCCAAAGCGAAAGTGACGGTTACCGATAATCTTTCCTTCACCAAGGACCGACTTCTTGCCCGTGCTGTGTTTTCCGTATCCGTAAAAATAGCTATCTTCGGACAGCCTCGGAGTCAACCTCTCCAATAAGAAAGTAATTCCCTTTTGACTCAGGCCCCACCCCATGCTGTCCTGCACGAGGATATCCTTTTGCTCAAGAAGGCTGAGCATCTCCACCAGGGCTTCCTCCTCAAGCAACCTCTTCAACCCTTCATCCTTCTTCCTCTCCTCTTCGTATTCTCGCAATAACTCTTCAGTAACATTGTCCATCCTATAGCGATCGGGGTAAAGCTCTCTGAGGCTCTTTAAGGTCTCCCCGTATAACTTAGCCAGCCTGGATTCCGGGAAGTTGTGAATCCTTTTCAGCAGCAGGTCGAAGGCGCCGTACTTTAATGGAATCCTGAATGCGTCCTCACTTACCATCTCTTCTACTAAGATGAGGAGATCCTCTTTAGAGAGGGTAACCAGCTCCATGTCCGTCTTCCTTAACCCGATCACCTCATCCACGATCTCACTTATAATCCGCTCCCTCTTCCCGGGTGTATCAGCCTCGGGGGAAATCTCGAGACGATGGGGGAGAGATATAATCGACCCATCCTGGAGCACCCTTCCTTGCTCATGGATATTGAGCTGGGGTAATGAGGTCAAAAGATCGGCAAACTTGATCATACCCCGTGTGCTTATACCCCTTTTCACTTCTATATGGTCTCTGGTGTTGTTTACGATATCAACGACCTTCTCGGTTGCAGCCTCATCCACATATTGCCCCTTATGGCATCGCGCGAGGTTACTCATTACTATATGCTTCTGAGCGCCAGGTTCGTTAACATAATCAAGCCTGACAGCATCAAAGCAGTCGACTATATCCAGGGGCAGGGATTTCAACACCCTTTCGCTTCCAGTAGCGACCACCAACATATCGAGGTGGAGCCCATAGTCAAGGCCGCCGATAGTCACCGTGTCACCTTGAAGGGCGCATAGGATCATGTTCAACACCCTCTCAGGTGCCCTGTCGATAAAATCGATCAGCAGGAAGCCTCTATTGGCCCTCAATAGCTTGCCCGGGATAAAGGCGCCTGCTGAATAGGCCCCTTCCTTCATCGCCATCTCAGGATCGAGGTCGCCGATCAAGTCCTCAACTACCAGCCTGCTGTTTCCCTGGACCTTTTTTATCCTCTCCGGACCGGGTAAGATGGAGCTGGACAATTTAATGCCCCGACTTTTTTTATCGAGACACCAGGGGCATGAGGCATCCTCCAAACGGCAATTTAAGGGGCAGCTCTCCACTACTTCAATATCATCCAATATCCCGCTGATCCTCCTTGCCACATCGGTCTTTCCGCTCCCAGGGGGACCG
>DAOWME010000228.1 GCA_030643245.1 Deltaproteobacteria bacterium | reverse complement strand
GGTCAGATTTGTTCGATCTGAAAATACAAAACCACAGGAATAGTTTTGCCTATTTCGAGGATTTTGTGTTTGAAGATCGGGCAAAGATGGCCTGAAGATGAGATGTACAAATGGGGAAGTTATTTCGGCCACGTCCCTAACACAAGCGTATCGGAAATACAGTTCTTGGTTTATCTGGCATTCAAGACAATAACATCAAAACTTACTCCGGTTAAATTCTCTACACAAGAAAGATCACTTGTTGCTTCCGTCACTTCCCGTATCATAATTATGGTAAAGCTCTGGTAGCAGGCAAACAGTTTTATATCCCTTTCGCGGGAATGACGGTGGCTGTTATATATGACCGTCATCCCCGCGAACCTTCCAAAGCAGTAAGGAACGATGAGTTACATAATCAATCCGCCATCCACGCTTATAATCTGGCCTGTCATATAGCTGGCCTCATCGGAAGCCAAAAACGCTGCAACATTTGCCACATCTTCGGGCGTTCCGAATCTCGCCAAAGGTATCTCAGACATGTACTTTTTCGCAAATTTCTCTTTTCCCCGTATTACCTCTGTCATAGGGGTCTCAATGACCCCTGGGGCGATAGCATTCACATTGATACCGTATCTGGCCAACTCTTTCGCTGATGATTTCGTGATCCCAATCACACCGGATTTCGAGGCCCCGTAGCTAATCTGGCCGATAGTCCCCCTTATGCCCGCTGCAGAGGTAACATTAATAATTTTACCATACTTTCGTTCTATCATGTGAAAAGCCGCCGCCTGGAGACAGTTAAAGACCCCGGTGAGGTTAACGGCTATGACCTGGTCCCATTCCTCTTGGGTCATCTTGTGTAACATCGCGGTTCTCGTGATCCCCGCGTTGTTTACCAGGATATCCACCTTTCCGAAATTCTCTATGCCAGCGCCAATAATCTTTTTAGCACCTTCTCTCGTATCGACACTCACCGTTACGGCTATTGCCTTTCTGCCTATATTTTCGATCTCTTTTACTACCTTGTCGGCATTCTCTACGCTAACGTCATTCACCACAATATCCGCACCCTGCTTGGCAAACTCTAAAGCATAGGCCTTCCCAAGACCCTGCCCTGCGCCTGTAATAACAGCAACCTTTCCTTCCAATCTCATTTCAACAACCTCCTTACGTAAAATGTTAGCCTCCACTCTTTATCTTTTAGCCATTGGCCTTCCTGTATCCAAGGGCGTCCGTTCCGATAATTGTCTTCTGGATGTTTGCGGCCCCCTCCACTACCTGATAGACCTTTGCTTCCCTATAATACCTTTCCACAGGATATTCCCCCGAAATACCGTATGCTCCGAAGACCTTTATGGCTTCGTCGGCGGCCTTCACACCGTTTTCCGTTGCAAAGTATTTAGCCATACTTGTCTCAAGGGTGTTTCGTCTGCCCTGATCCTTCTGGACTGCGCATCTGTGAGTCAACAACCTTGCCGCCTCAGTACCGACAACCATGTCCGCTATTATCTGATGGTTCATCTGAAATTTGCCTATGGGCTGCCCGAACTGCTCCCTTTCATTGCAATATTTCACGCATGCGTCTATGCAAGCCTGTGCAACTCCTACCGCCCCAGCGGCACAGCTTAAACGTGTACAATCGAGGTCACCCATAACGATGGCAAACCCCTGTCCGGTTTTTCCCATAAGCTCTTCCTTGGGGATACGGACATCCTCCATAACGATTTCACCGGTGGGGCAGGCATGCCAGCCGAACTTGTCAGCTATTTCAGGGGTCGAGATACCTGGAAGCTCCATGTCTAGAATAAACGCTGACATGCCTTTGTGTTTCAAGCTCCTATCAGTATAGGCGAATATGACCGCCACATCGGCAACGGTCGCATAGGTAATCCATGTCTTGGTGCCGTTCAGCACAAAACAATCGCCCTCTTCCCTTGCGGTTGTTGTCATTGCCGCCACGTCCGACCCTGCATTCGGTTCAGTAATGGCGAAGGCACCCAACCATTCGGCGCTAACCAGTTTAGGGATGTATTTCTTCTTCTGTTCCTCGCTCCCGAACTTCAGTATTGTCATCGAAGTACCCATGGTCTGCATATTGAAAGGAGCCCTCAACGAACCACTGACCCTTGCAATTTCCTCTGTCACTATGGCATGTCCCAGAAATCCTACGCCGGACCCACCGTATGCTTCAGGGATAGGACAACCCAGGAATCCCAGTTCCCCCATTTTTCTTACGATTTCTCTTTGAAACCTATGGGCTTTTTCGTCGGCGTCAACCACAGGTGCGATTTCCTTCTCTGCAAAGTCCCTTGCCAACCTCTGCATCGCCAACTGTTCTTCTGTAAGATCGAAATCCATAATTTCCCCCCTAACGAGTCAATGAAGATATGAGTGCATTACGGAAAGACACTGCATGTCACAGAAAATGGCAGTCAAAACCATGCATCCCTAAGTTTACTCGGTAGGCCTATTTACCGCAACATTCTCCACAATGAACGATGATTCATTTTGCCAACGATTAGCATATGGGTATGTTTTTGTCAAGGATTTTATCCCTGGGTAAGGCATTTAGGCCGACAGGGGAGATGGTAAAATTCCCCATTTGTGCATCTCATCTTCAGGCCATCTTTGCCCGATCTTCAAACACAAAATCCTCAAAATAGTTCGACTATTCCTGTGGTTTTGCGTTTTCAGATCGAACAAATCTAACCTAAATCTGAGCGCCAACTTGAGGAAGTTATTTCGGCCTCGCCCCTAAGCCTCTTCCCTTAATCATCATTTGGTCAACCTATCCGACAGTGCAAGGAGATCACTAGGCACTTCGTTGTCAGTTTTTATCATGTGGAATGGAATGGCATACTCTCTTCCGGAAAGCACCGCCGGCATTAATCGAGACGTGCCGGCACTTAAATAGGAAGCAACATTGTAAGCCATCCTTTGGGCGAGTGTAATATCCTGATTATTGGGTGCCGCACCTCTTATGTCTCTTGAAAAAGGTTCGCATACTACCCTTTTGTTAATTTTTATCCCGGTCTCTTTCACACCTTCGTAAAAGTATTCTGCGGCATTCATCTTTATCCCCTTTGCTTCTCTCTCTTCCTTTTTGTAACCTTCGGCTACCACAATCACACACTCTGGTCTCCTGTTGATCGCTTCAGCTACCTTTCTATAGTCTATGACACTATTGGGAAGAACAGCTAGGTGGGCACGTGCCCCAAGGCAGGAGTGTAAGGCGTGGAATCCGCCCTGAGCACCCATCATTTCTATGATATACACCCTCTTGTGCGTCCTTGCATCGGCCATGTATGATCTTATCTTTTCGGAACCAACCGCTATTCCCGTATGTTGACCTATGCAATCGGTTCCGTACACATCACTGTCGATCGTTACGGGAATAAAGAATGCTTGAATTGAGGTTGGCATCAACTGGCACAATGACCACAACCCTTTAAAGGTTCCATTTCCTCCAACAGCAATAATACTCTTCACATTTTTTTTCTGGATCACGCTGGCAGCCTTTTCCACAACCATCGAATCTTTGAATTCGCGGTACCGCTCGCTTCTCAAATGAGCACCCCTCATTTCGGAAAGCGGAGCTGTATGGTAGACCCCGGGTATATGGTCGAGTTTCTTATATAGGACCGGATCATACACGAGACGGAGAAAATCATCATCCTGTCCAGACACTAATGATTTAAACCCTTCCTGAGAAGCGTAGATTTCTCTTCCCTTATTTTCGAGATAGTGTGTGATAAAAGCAGTAACGGGGTTGTATCCCGGAGCGCATCCTCCATCCTGTAGAAGCAGTATGTCAAATTGAGAGAAGATCATCTGCTGTTCAAACTTAACCTTCTTAATCTTGGCAGTGACTCTCTTCCCCACCTTAAGCCTTGCTTCAAGCTCCCTGGGGTCAACGGGCCGGATCAAATAGTCATCTGCCCCTTCATGCATCAACTGAAAGACATCTTCCTTTTCCTCCACGCGAGCGGTAACTATGAAGTAGACCTCCGAGTATGCGGAATCAGGATCGACCTTCATACACTTGTATAGTTCCATCGCACCCATTTCAGGCATTTTCATGTGACAAATCAGGATGTCAGGAACTATCTTTTCCATTATCATCAGTGCCTCTTTACCGTTTGTCGCTTCTGCTAACAGATAATCTTCGTTTTTCTCAAGTTCCGCAATACAATTTTTCCGCAAAGTTTCATCATCTTCCACGATTAATATGCGATACTTCTCCGTCATCTATACCCCCCTTTTTTTTGCATCTTTCATTTTCCCCTCTGGTCTATATCAATAGCCTCATTACTTGCCATCATTCATGACATGACATGCCGAGGGTAGTTTACACCCTTTTCGACTTTCAGGAAAGAAAGTTCGTGCTTGATATCCGAAACTTCATTTTTTCCCGACTGCGCGGTCAGCCTCTGGATGAGGCTGTTCAATATTCATTGGGAACACGGAGCGCAAGCAACGTGCCAATCATGGACGGCCATCCCTTGAGCCCTTTTGTTTTCAAGATGTTAGGAGCGAGGCCGAAATAACTTCCCCATTTGTACATCTCATCTTCAGGCCATCTTTGACCGATCTTCAAACACAAAATCCTCGAAATAGGTAAGACTATTCCTGTGGTTTTGT
>DAOWME010000156.1 GCA_030643245.1 Deltaproteobacteria bacterium | reverse complement strand
GGCTCAGGGGGCCAGGGGATTATTATGGCAGCCATTATCCTGGCAGAGGCGGCAGGGGTATACGACGGAAAGCATGTATGTCAGAGCCAGAGCTATGGGCCTGAAGCAAGGGGAGGAACCAGTAAAGCAGAGGTTATTATAAGTAACCGGACCATCGATTATCCCAAGGCAATACAACCCGATCTTCTTCTGGCTATGAATCAAGAGGCTTGTGATACCTACTCTTCGGACCTCAAACCGGAAGGTTTATTGGTGGTGGATTCCACGCTGGTCCGTCAGATTCCTTCAAATCATGTAGCTGCCATACCCTTCACCCGGATTGCCCGAAATGAGATTGGGAAAGAGATGGCTGCCAACATGGTTTCTCTCGGCGCTCTGGGGGTCCTTTCTCAAGTCGTATCGCTCACAAGCCTGGAAGAGGCGCTCATGGCTAGAGCGCCGAAGGGTACGGAGGAAATAAACCTCAAGGCCCTCCATGCCGGAATCGAAGCTGCAAAAGGGATTGATTTGAAAAATTTGCGCGGATTGGCGATTGAGGAAGGGGAGGAAATTTAATAGGGGGAGATGCGTATGGACGAGAAAAGAGCAAAGGACAGCGTATTCATTACTTCGGTCGTAACATTGCCTCAAGATGCCAATGCGGCTGGAAATGTTCACGGCGGTGTCATCATGAAGCACATAGATAATGCCGCCGGAGTGGTTGCCGTTCGATATAGCGGATGCCATGCTGTTACGGCATCTATTGATCGAATAGACTTTCATCATCCTGTTTATGTAGGAAATCTCATTACACTCAGAGCCTGTTTGAACATGGTTGGAAGCTCTTCCATGGAGGTGGGCGTAAGGGTTGAAGCAGAGGATATTCTGAAATGTGAAGTACGCCATATCGCTTTGGCGTACCTCACATTTGTAGCTTTGGGCGATGCTGGCAGACCCACGAGAGTTCCTACTCTCATAGTTGAGTCCGATGATGAGATCAGGCGACAGAGAGAAGCCATGGCGAGAAAAGAGACGAGACTTTCGTTGAAGGCGAAAGAGAAAGCCTGTCAAGACAATTTTGAAAGCTGTGAGTTATAAAAAAATTAATTAAAAAAATTAAACAGGCATGTTGCATAGCGATAATTTCTCAAAAAGTCCAGGAAAATGCTGCAGTCCACAGAAGCGCTTTAATTCATTCCTATGTGAATTTTAGGCGCACCCAGGGTATTCGGCTATAATTCAAAAAACTCGGGCTGACGCCCTCAAACATTTTGAATTTCTTAACGCCGAGCAGCCTGGATACGTGCTTCCCAAAATTCACAATGTTGTTCATAAAAGCGCTCCTGTGAACTACTGCAGAAGTCAGTTGCCCGTAGTTATCGAGAAGTTACGCATGGCAACACAAAGGATAATGAAAAGCCAACCACCATACAGCTTGACAATCATCCAACCGTGATTATTTTGAAATAAGATCATGCAGAAAGTATTTGGTGGTCTGGACCCCGACCATTGATTTTTTAGATATGGAGGGCCGGGAGCATTATCGCTTTACAGGATTTCTTTCACCATTTGAGCTATGTGCGAAGATTATTCTGGATGGGGCAAAGGTAGAATTGAACAGAAATAATTATGACCTTGCTGTAAAGTGTTTGAACGACGTAATTCAAGAATATCAAGGAACATTTGCGGTACCGGAGGCAATTTTTTATCTTGGTGTCGCCGACTTTCTATCGAGTCATGAACCTAAGTTCTTGAGAGAGGCGCTTGAGGAAGGACTTTCCGGACAGCGAATGGACGCTTAGGGCCAAGCCGTATGAATTGATCAACACATGATCAATTTCAACGTTTCTGTACTACAAAAGAAACTATTTTCTAACAGGTCTTTAGCTGTAATGTCCGAAAGTATCAAAGGGACCTTTCCCCTGGAAGATCATTGAGTGTGTCACCCATGTATCTGAACTACGGGAAGAACAGGTTTCCATGGGAATGTAATGTTCAATGGAAAAGCTCAAACATCAGATTCATTCTCAAGGTATGCATGGATGGACACATGATCAATTTTAAGGAGGAACACATGACACCTTTAAAAGATCGCAGGAACCTTCATGGCCGTCTTCAGGAAATGTGTGACTGTTATATGGATACGGATTACGAGAAGGAACTAGGTACGATAGTCTCCCAAAAGAGTGAGGACGTGGAAGAAGAGTCCCTGAAGTATCTTGCTCTCTCAATCCTGTTTACTATCACAGAAGGCGGAAAGAAACTGTCCATCAAAAGGAAGAAAGGGGAAGATAAGGTGACCGTTACGTCAGAAGACAAAATGGCGCTTCCTTCCCCATCACCTGAAATCATCGACAAGATCTTTGATATCATGCGTTCGATTACTCATTTAGAAGGTGAAAAGGGGAAAGAGCCATTCTCATTAGGTATCAGGGATAGCCGCCTTGAACTGGGGGTCACTCTCAAGAAAAAGGATCGTGAAGAATCCCTCAAGTTCTCTTTTACTAAATCCTAGGGATTGATTATTCAACATGTTGCGAGAGGAGTGAAGAGATGAGTGGTAATACAATGAATATCCTCATTGGCGGTGAAGCAGGACAGGGGTTGCTTACAGTAGGGCAAACACTCGTCAAGAGTATCATGAGAAGCGGCTATTCAATTCTGGTGACTCAGAATTCTCAATCCCGTATTCGAGGCGGTCACAATACCTTTGCTATTCGCATGGGTTTGAAGGATGTTGTTGCTCCTACGGAATCGGTGGATGTCCTCGTCGCCCTTAACGAGGAAACTGTGAAGATACATAGGGACGAGATGTCTTCCCGAGGGTGTATCATTGCAGATGAGACTTTTAAAATCCTCGAAATAGGTAAGACTATTCCTATGGTTTTGTGTTTTCAGATCGAACAACTCTGGCCTAAATCTGAGCGCCAACTTGAGGAAGTTATTTTGGCCTCGCCCCTTAGGGTCTGTAAAGGAAGATCTACGAGAGTGCCATCATCCATTCGAACAGTTGTGTGGGGTTGAAAAAAGGAACAAACAATGATAAGTGTATTGGTTACCGGTAGCAACCGAGGATTGGGGCTGGAGTGGGTCAAACAATACGCAAGAGAGGGGTGGCGGGTTTACGCCACCTGCAGGCACCCAACTGAAGCATTCGATCTCCATAATCTGGCAGCAAAACAGAAGAATATCAGCATCCATCGATTGGATGTGACCAAACCGGACGATATTAATGCCGTTGCAGTAGAACTCCTGAATGAATCCATAGACGTGCTTCTCAACAACGCAGGAGTCTATCTGGAAAAATATTGGGATGTGAGTCTGAATCAACTTCGTTATGAAGATTGGGAATATACATTTCGAGTCAACACGATGGGGGCGGTAAGACTTGCAGAAGCCTTTCAAGACCATTTAACCCGAAGTGAGAAACGACTAATAGCCGTAATCAGCACACACATGGGCAGTATTACAGATATAGATGAGCCGGGCAGCTATTACTACAGATCCAGCAAGGCGGCGCTGAATGCAGCAATGAAGGGTCTTTCATATGAGATGAGACTTCGTGGAATAGGTGTTCTTCTGTTACACCCGGGTTGGGTAAGAACAAGGATGGGGGGTCCGGGCACATCCCTGTTATCACCGGAGAGTGTGCGAGGCATGGGGAACATAATAGAGAACTTCACCATTGAACAGACTGGTCGGTTCTATCGGTATGACGGTATAGAGATGCCCTGGTGATGTTCAGGGGTCAAGAAGTGTATAAAAGGAGATGATAAAGGATGAGTGACTGAACTTTGAAGGGATACGACGTCTGATGGCCCTTATCCCATGTTGGAAGTTAAGGGGCTGCTCAGAAAAGGTCGAAGAGAGATGTGATGCGTTGATGGTAAAGGCATGTCCATGCTGGGCTTCAGAAGAGAAGTGTGCACATCCTCTCCCTTCTTGCAGGGACTGTCCTGTTTACCAGGGGATCGTCCATTGCGACGATATCAAACCTTTGATTGCTGAAATGGAGGGATAGAACCCCCTGATTGACAGTTATCCACCCATAGTCTTTTTTTCAGTGGCCATTTTTGTTTTTACATTCTTCATCCCCAAAATCGTAAGGAAAATAAAAAGTGAAGTTTAAGTGAAGTTTTGTTTTGAAAGGAGAAAAAAATGAACACGAAATGCCTACAAATCCTAACAGGAATTTTCATCATCTTCTTTGCTGCTACATATGCATCAGCCCACTGCGAGATTCCTTGCGGTATATACGATGATGAAATGAGAGTTAACATAATAAGCGAACATATAACCACTATTGAGAAATCAATAGAGCAGATCAGAAAGCTTACCAGTAATAAATCAATTGATCATAATCAGCTTACGCGCTGGATCATGAATAAGGAGCGTCACGCCGATGAGCTTCAGAAGATCGTGACTCAGTATTTTATGACTCAGAGAATCAAGCCGGACATAAAAAATTATCCTCAGAAGTTGATCTTGCTCCATAAAATATTACTCTCTGCCATGAAATGCAAGCAAACCATTGATCTTGCTCACATCAGCACTCTCAGGTCTCTTTTAAAAGAATTTCAAACCCTTTATTTCGAAGAGGGGCGCTAAGGGTGTGTTGATTTGAGGTCGGATAGGAATGGAACAACAAATAATGTAAAGTTTCGGAGATTACTTTGACAAGGATGCCACATGACAATGTAATCGTATTATAAGGAGGAATAGTTGTGCGCTGGAAACAGTTCCTTACTCCTGTGAGCAGTATGAAGGCTGAAGAGGCTAAGTCTTTCATGTCCGGGGAGCAGGAAGGTAATTATACCCTTCTTGATGTACGCCAGCCTACGGAATATGAGAATTCGCGTATCCCCGGGGCTAAGCTCATACCCCTGCCGCAACTTACTGATCGGCTTGGAGAGCTGGATCGTGATAAACCTGTTTTAACATACTGTGCAGTGGGTGGTCGCAGCCGTGCTGCTGCGCAACTACTGGCAGGGCAGGGTTTTCAAGAGGTTTACAATCTCAAAGGAGGCATTGCGGCCTGGAACGGCCTTACGGTTGCAGGGCCTATTGATATGGGCATGGCTCCATTAAGTGGGGATGAGACACCTGTAGAAATAATCGTTCTCGCCTACGGTATGGAGGAGGGATTGAGAGAGTTTTACTCGACAATGGCTGAATCGGCGGATGACCCTAAGGTGGCAAGTCTTCTCACTAAACTAGCAGAAATTGAGGAGAGTCACAAACAGAAGCTTTTCAAGCTTTATATAACTCTTGATCGTGGCGTATCGAACCAAGAGACATTTGAATTAAGCACTGTTTATGAAATGATGGAGGGCGGTTTTAGTACCGAAACATTCCTGGAAAAGAACAGACATGCCATGGAGACTACCTCAGGCGTCCTTAACGTGGCTATGATGCTTGAGGCTCAAGGGCTTGATCTCTATTTGAGATATTCCCACAAGGTGAATGATGAGAGAGGAAAATCGATCTTTAATGCCCTTGCAGAGGAAGAAAAAGCCCATCTCGTTCTCCTTGGCGATCTTTTAGGACAACAAAGCAATGGAAAATGAAGTAACAGTGAGACTGGCCTCTTTTTTGATTGTTTTTATCCTCGTTGCTATATGGGAGTTGATGGCGCCGCGTCGTCAACCAACCGTTTCCAGGGCAAGGCGATGGTTTGCCAATCTGGGCATTGTCTTTTTGAATTCAGGCTTGGTCCGAGTCGCCATGCCGATTCTTCCTGTGGGCCTGGCCATGCTTGCCCAAAAAGGGGGCTGGGGTCTGCTTAATATCCTGGCGCTGCAGTTTCCTGTGAATGTTATTGCCGGAATAGTAATGCTGGACTTAGTAGTATATCTCCAGCACGTCATGTTCCATGCAGTGCCGATACTGTGGCGCCTCCACATGATGCACCATGCTGATCTGGATTATGATCTTACAACCGGTTTGCGATTCCATCCCATTGAGATCATCATATCCATGGGAATTAAGCTTGCCGCCGTTGCCGCTATCGGCCCTTCTGTTTTTACCGTGATTCTGTTTGAAATACTGCTTAACGCGTTAGCGACTTTTAATCATGGCAATATTTATATTCCTTATGCAATAGATCGAGTACTCAGGCTTTTTTTAGTTACGCCGGACATGCATCGCGTGCACCATTCTGTGACAATACGCGAGACCAACTGCAATTTCGGGTTCAATATGCCCTGGTGGGACCGGCTTTTTGGGACATACAGGGCCCAGCCGGCGGCAGGACATGAGGGCATGGCAATAGGTCTTGCCCAGTTCAGAGATACTGATCGCCTGGGTCTTTTATGGATGCTGGCGTTACCTTTTACAGGCAAGCCCGGCAATTACTCGATCAACCGCTGGGGCAAGGAGCCTTCCAGAAGACTGGATATAGAAAGCGTCCGCTACGCTCTTGCCCAGACCGGAGGGAATAAGGCAAAGGCTTCAAGGCTTCTGGGTGTGAGCCGTGCCACTCTCTACCGGTTTCTTGCCGACTTTCCGAATGTCTCGTGAGACATTATTGTATCAAGATTATATATAATACACTTTCTCCTGTCCCTCTGAATCATGATCTCACAGCTACATAAAAGCTCAACATTTCACAATAGGCCTTTAACTCTACTCCATTCTTTGTTGTTTGTCTTTTTCCTTGCGACCCGGTAAAGACCTCTCTCCTCTGTATTTAAGCCTGCAAAGCTCTAAGGGCCTTTACAGACCCTGATAAGGAGGAATTCATGGCAGACTATGATTTTGACATCGGTATCATAGGCGGGGGAGCAGCCGGTTTAACCATTGCTGCCGGGGCGGCCCAGTTGGGTGCCAAAACACTTATCGTAGAAAAGGAAAAAGAATTGGGGGGTGATTGTCTCCATTTCGGGTGTGTCCCCAGTAAGGCCCTGATCAGAACCGCCAACGTGTATCATCTTATGAGCAACGGAGAGGCATTCGGCCTCCCCCGGGTTGATATCCCGCCAGTGGACTACAGAGATGTTGTGGAAAGGATTCGTTCCGTGATCAGCATCATTCAGAAACACGATTCCATAGAACGATTTTGCAACCTCGGCGCAAGAGTAGAAATGGGAAGTCCTTTCTTTACAGACGAACATACAATCCGATTAAACGGCAGTATATACTCGGCAAAGACCTGGGTTATCGCAACCGGTTCATCCCCTTCGTCCCCCCCGGTGGAAGGTCTCAATGAAACGCCCTTTATCACGAATAAAGAGATCTTTTCTCTTGATCATCTGCCGAAATCCATGATCATTTTAGGAGCTGGTCCGATTGCAACGGAAATGTCACAGGCTTTCCGTCGTTTGGGGTCAAAGGTCTCTGTGGTTCAGCGAAGCGGCCAGATCCT
>DAOWME010000162.1 GCA_030643245.1 Deltaproteobacteria bacterium | reverse complement strand
TTACTTCCTTGACCTTTAAAAAACTATCTCGTTTCCATCCAGAAATGGCCCTTTTTCCCCTGAGCTGCGTTCTCCTCCGGTTTCCGCCTGCGACGTACGACCATGTAAGCCTCGGCGCAAACCGGCGTGCGGCCTTGCTCAGAGAAAAAATTGCTCATCTCTGAATTGGAAACCAACTCGTGCCCTTTTCTCAAGAAGTCCATTTATCGATGGACACTATCTCATTTCTGGTCAGACACCCACTAATGATTTCCCTGGATTTCGTTTATGAGGTATTTGGCAACAATCGCTTCAAGCGAGCAAGATGTCTGAACACCTTGGTTCAGCCGGCGTAGTGTTTCAAGGTCTGATGCCCAGGCAATATCACCAGGGGCGAGAAAGCAAATGTTGCCCGGCTCGGGCGTCATACAAAGTTTATTATCTTTTAGATAGTAGTAATCCTTGTTTATAGCGGTAGGGTAGGCATGCATTAATGGCGGTATATCACTGGGCTTGAACCAGAGCTTTATTTCTCGTTCTGCTTCACTAGGTGTAGCAGAAGCGTGAATGAGGTTGTCCATACGCTCACCTATTATATTGCCTTCAGCGTCTTTGAGAGGAACTAATGTCCCCAGTGCACGGATACACCCTGGTTTATTTGCCCTGGCAACGTGAGGATTCGTCGGACCTGCAATTTCTCGTATTTTTTTTATTGCATCTGGGCCTTGATAAACAAGCGCGCTCACTCTTTGCATCCATGGTTGATCAGTATAATGGATGCGTCCCATTATGTAATCCAGAAGGGAAGGGAAAAATACCTTTCCACGATGTTCGGCATAGTGTTCTTCGGCTAGCATTTTACCGACATATACGATCTTAGTCCCAGAAAAATGCAATCCCGTATGAAATTCGGAAAGTTGAGAAAGTAAATAGCCTGTTAACGAATTCTTTAGCGCGTCCGGTTTGATAAGCACAAGCGTCTGTTCGCGCTCTTTTTTATCCATAAAATTTCTCCTTTTTTATTAAACCCTTCCTCTAGCATAGAACCGTTTCCGGTAATGTGTTGAGAATTGCAGCCTGGATATCTTTTAATTCTAACGCTAAGGCCTTTGTATTTGTTGGTTTAAGACGGAATTGTGTCAATGGAAGCAAATTTGGGATCATGAAGTGGTAACAGTATATCGGCCATATCTTTGACCTTTAGCATAATATCATATGAGGCATATACATTGACATGGGTTCCAGGCGGGATAACATCCATATCCATTGCCCTTATCTCCTTTGGAGGAAAGAAGTTTTCCATTATTACACAGAATCCTGTTATGGCTGCTTTCCCCTGAGCGGTATTTACCAATATCGTCATCCCTCCCTCTGTATGAGCAGGGGTATGGATGACCTGTACTCCAGGAAGAATTTCCTGGTCTTCTGTTATCGTTTTTATCTGTCCGTTCTTTTCTACATCCATGATATAATCTTCTAGATAGCGGAAATCCAAGGGATGAGGATCGTGTATTCGTTCAAGTTCTTTCTCATGTACGTAGATTGTGGCGTTGACACATTTGGAGTCGTTTTCGCAATGGTCGTTGTGTAAATGAGTATGAATCACTATGTCTATATCCTTTGGGGATAATTTCCAGAGACCCAACCCATCCTCAAAATTATAAACCTTCCCTCCAATGGACTTTTCTCGATCCTCAGATCGTACAGGACACATTTCTCCGGTATCAATTAAAACCTTTCGGTCGCCTCCTTCCAGATACCAGCAATAAATGGGAATAGTATAAGGTTCACCATAATCATGTTGGTAGGTCATCATGCCTTTATCAAAAATCTTTGTCCCCATAACAATGGGATGTATTTTGTATTGATTCATATCACACCTTCTATGATTAGAATTAATTATCCTCGCAGAAAAAAGTATCCTGACGACGATTCACTCGCTGTGTTATATGATGTGGATATACTGGCGCCACCACCCCTGCTATACGTGCCATGAATAACATATTATGATGACATTAATGCCTTGTCAATAAAAACTAGTATGGTGTCCTCAGATTTCCCCAAATCTTTCAAGCTGTGCAGTTGGGTTAGGGGCGAGGCCGGAATAACTTCCTCAAGTTGGCGGCAAGCGGTAAACTTGACCAACTGCACAGGTCGAAATTATTTGAGTATAACCTTTTGGTTGCATGCCCCGTTGAATGGTTACAGGTACACACTGTGATCGCTTATTAGCAATCATCATGCCCAAATACGTAACGTACTAGTAACCCTTTGATGTTATTACATATATGGAACAGTTTCCCCTTTTTTCTTGGGACGAAAAACCTAAGAAACTTGAAACAAGGTTCTCTTTTGGGATAAGAATTTCGTCAGGGGGGATTTCCGTCAAATTGAAAGAAAAAGGAGGGTTACCCGGCCTTTGGAAAGGTACTCATCAGAAGGGGGATATGAAGATTTGAATAGTATAAACCTCGTCAAAACAGCACCTGAAAATGGGTTATGAGGACATCATTATCCACATCATTACCATGCATCTCCTCTCGGAAGGTGTAATTAAGCTGCCATTTGATATTTTGCCCATGCAAGAACCAATTGCACCCCAAAGTGTACCAACGGCTGTCAAATGAGTTATCAGCATCAACATTTGGATCAAACTCATCATACCGGGCAGTGAGCTGGAAGGTGTCGGTCAGGTCTATCTGACCCTGTATGCCATAGCCGTAAGCACGATCAAACCCGTGGCCATGTTGCTGTATATACTCTATTTGGAAATGCACCGGTCCGACGTCAAGGGCCGAATTGACGTCCCAGATGTTCAAACGTTTCCCAACCGCGCCGTCCTCGACATCAAACACGTAGTTGCCGTTGGCATCCACCTTGGCGTCACCAAGAACCGTGGTCTCGTAATCATAACCAGTATGGTCGTAGGCATAGCTGAGGCCGAAGTTCACATGTGGAGATGGCCGCACGACGATCATGGCGGTTGCCATGAAGTTATCATTATCGTTGCGGAGGTGGTTGAGCCCGTTTCCGTTGTAAAATCCTACCGCATAGAAGATAGGGTTGTCATGTATCCTTGCTCCAAGACCCCGGCCGTCCAGTTGGCCTTTCTTTGCCGACTCTATGCTGATGCCGATCTCACGTTTTCTCGCAAGCTTGTCGATCACGATAGGCCGCTCGCAGAGCGGGAGGACCGGTCCGGCAGTGAGATATGACGGTGAAAAGCGCGACTTGAACTGCCCAACGGTCACATTAAAATAAGGGTCCATCTCATAGGTGAAATAGGCATCTTGAAGCTTGACACCCACTTCGTCTTTCCGGAGTTCGTAATCCGGTTCGACTCTATCTACCTTGTCAGCATTGTGATCTCCGTCTGCACTGATCTGCACATGGTATTTCCACTGGTCGACCACTTCTCCGAACCACTGTAAACGAACACGCCGAATAACAAATCCCTCGAATTCCGACTGGTCAAATGCGTTCTGGGATGTCGCTTCATTAAGGTCGCCATTCTCAATAGAGGTAAAGCGTGCCTGTACGCGCCCTTTAAAGTTGACGCTTTTGGGCCGACGAGCGGCCTTGACTCTAAACTCTTTTTCTTCTTCGATCAAAATTTCTTTTTCTTTCCTTAACTCCTTTGCACGTTTAATATCCTCATCGGTCACCACTCCTTTTTCTTTCAGGATCTGTATCAATTCGTCAGACGATAATTCAGCGGAGCTATTCACAACTATCGTGAGTGAAAAAAATATACCCAAAAGAAAAACATTAGGCCATTGCTTTATCCAGCTATCCCTGCGGTTTTGTATTGTCGAATCGAACATATCTAGTGTCCATCCATAAATGGACTTCTTGAGAAAAGGGCACGAGTTGGTTTCCAATTCAGAAATGAAATTTTTTCTCTGAGCAAGGCCGCACAACGGTTTGCGCCGAGGCGTACATGATCGTACGTCGCAGGCGGAAACCTGAGGAGAACGCAGCTCAGGGGAAAAAGGGCCATTTCTGGATGGAAAATACCCAGAAAGGAACGTCTTATGTTTGGTAACCGCAAGAAAAGGCCCCGCTACGAAGTCCAGTCCCCACTTATCTCTCTGATCGACATTGTATTCCTCCTTTTGATCTATTTCCTCTTGACCACGAACTTTATGGTTGACGAAGGGATAAAGATCAAACTCCCCCAGGCCAAGGCCTCCCAACCTCAGACAGAGCAGACCATCACAGTCTATGTGGACCGGGAGGGGAAGTCTTATTTGAACAATCAGGAGATTGCCATGGACAAACTCTTTACAAGGCTGAAGGAAATGATCGGGGACCAGGAGGATAAGTTGGTGGTGGTCAGGGCTGACCGGGGCGTAATCCTCAATAAGGCCGTCAAGGTCATGGATATTGCCAAGGCAGCGGGAGCAGGGAGACTCTGTCTAGCCACTGAAAAGGACTTCTGATGGTCTCGTTTAAACCCCTTGGAGGTAAAGGCAATGAGATTCCATTCTAAGGACAAAAGGAAGGCCAACTGGCTGCTCCGTGGTCTCGTCAGTGTTTCGGTTGTTATCCATCTGATCTTGTTCATGCACATCTCCGGGATATATCAATCGAAGGCCTTGTCCTTCATAGAGTTAACAATGAAGGACATTTCAAAACCCCATGTAAGAAATATCCCCAGACCCCGTTTAAGGCCTAAGATACCTGAGAAGCAACCTGAGGTGAAAAGACTCCAGGTGCGCAGGAGGACGATTCCACGTCTTAAGCCCATGAAGGTTGAAAGCGCGGACAAGAACCTCCCGGATAGTTTGATGGAACAAATCAGCGCATCAGCTCTCTTGAATGATTCCAACCTCGACTTTACCGCCTGGGAACCCGGCGCTTTTATGGGGACAACTGATTATATCACGAGTAATGACTATTTTGAGATGGTTCGGCTGAGGATCGAAAGTCACAAAGAATACCCCCAGATGGCTAAAATTAAGTTCATAGAGGGGCGAACAACCGTAGGGTTCGTCATCGCTCCCAGCGGCATGGCATCCGGCCTGGTGATCGTCAAGAGTTCGAGACAAAAGGCCCTCGATGACGCAGCGATCTCAGCTATAAGAAGAGCCTCTCCATTCCCCAGGCCGCCTCGAAAGCTCTTCAACGAATCGATCCCCATGGAACTAACGATCGTGTTTGAGATTACGTAAGGGACGGGGACGAAATAACTTCCCCATTTGTGCATCTCATCTTCAGGCCATCTTTGCCCGATCTTCAAACACAAAATCCTCAAAATAGTTAGACTATTCCTGCGGTTTTGCGTTTTCAGATCGAACAAATCTAACCTAAATCTGAGCGCCAACTTGAGGAAGTTATTTCGTCCCCGTCCCTAAGCATTTGCAGGCAGGTGATTATGTGAATGATTCAAGGATTAAGGATCCTTCCATAACAAGAAGGGCCTTTTTGAAACATGCAGGTATGATCGGCGTGGTGACCTTTCTTCCTGTTTTCCGGCCGGAGACTGTCCTGAGACCGCCCGGCGCCACTCCGGATTTCCTGGCCAGATGTATCCGCTGCGGCAGATGCGCGGAAGCCTGCCCTTACGACAGCATCCGTTTCCTTGGGATCGCCTCGGGCATACTCGTCCACACCCCGTATATCGATCCTTTGCAAACTCCCTGTTACCTTTGCCGGGAGAGGGGACCCGACGGCAGGAACTGTCCGGTCAGTGAATTCTTGCGCTGCGGGGAGGTATGCCCCACCGGGGCCTTACGACGCATTGTCAATGACAAGGAGACTCTCTCCATGGTTCCGAAACGATTGAAGTCAGGGACAGCGGTTCTCGATCGCCGGTTTTGCCTGGCCTGGCAGTATAATTTCTGCGGCGAATGTTACTTTAATTGTCCGCTGAAAGACAGGGCTCTCCTTGCATGCCCTCCCGGCGAGCTGACGGTAGCCGGAGGTATCCGGCCTGATGTGGACCCGGTCTGTTGTATCGGATGCGGTATGTGCACCTATGTCTGCCCTGTTCGGAAGAATGTTGCTGAATCAGTATTGCGAAGGGATATGAAGCCCAGCTTCTTTGAAGAACGTTACGGCGCCCTGGTGCACAAGCTGCTTGCCCGAAGCGGGAGCCTAGTAAAGCTGCCCGCTATCAGGGTCACAGGTAAGTCATATTGATAGTTAAAAGATAAACGGTGAACCAAAAATTGAAGATCAGATTGGTGCGGCGGCTGTGCCAGATATCCGTAATGGCGCTTTTGATCGGGGCGCCTCTCTATTCACAAAACCCGAACAATTGGTCTCCGTCTTTGACCATCCAAGGACATATGCCGCCGCCAACCATGTCCCGGGTCACCGGCGACACCTGGAGTTTTGCCATAGGCGATTTTCACCTCATGCATCCGGTAGCTTTTGTTGAGGTTTTGCTTTCCACAAAAGAATTTTATTTCCCTCTCTTTATCTCCACACTGATCCCACTGGGCATCTCATTGTTTTTCGGTCGGGTGTTTTGTTCGTGGCTCTGCCCTATAGGGTTCTTACTTGAATTGACCATGAAAGTAAACAGCATTTTGAGAAAGATGGGTCTTACCTATGAAGTTCGGATAAGGGACTTTCGATATGCTATGCTTACCCTTTTTTTGCTCTGTGGATTTATTTTTTCCTTTCCCGTGATTTCTGTCTTTGACCCCCCTCACATACTTGGCAGGGAGTTGATCTATTTTTTTACGCACCAGCGACTCAGCCTGAGCGGGGCAGGTCTTCTAGCTGCGATCCTCTTTTTCGAAATCTTTTTTACTCCGCGCGCATGGTGCAGGTCGTTTTGCCCCTCAGGCGGAGGCTTATCTTTGCTCGGCATTAGGCGGTTATGGCGGATCAAGGTTAGCCCGCAGAGGTGCATCGGTTGTAAAAGATGCGATGAAGCCTGCCCGTATGGGTTAACCCCCAGTAACCTGACGGCACACAAGGGTTTCGACTGGGCAAAGTGTGACAATTGCGGCCTTTGCCGGGATATATGCCCCACCGGGGCCATTTCCTATTCGTACACATTGAATAGCCATCAAACCGCACAGATGCGTTGATTGGTTCATGCCAGGGAGCTAATACGCTCTGAAGCATGGCTAGCCAAACACGGCGGTACTTGTTGATTTATTAA
>DAOWME010000260.1 GCA_030643245.1 Deltaproteobacteria bacterium | reverse complement strand
CTGCGTTCTCCTCAGGTTTCCGCCTGCGACGTACGATCATGTACGCCTCGGCGCAAACCGTCGTGCGGCCTTGCTCAGATAAAAAATTGCTCATTTCTGAATTGGAAACCAACTCGTGCCCTTTTCTCAAGAAGTCCATTTATGGATGGACACGTCCCCTACCTCCATCCGGTTCGTAACTCCCGGAGTTTAGCATCCTTGATCATTAGACGCAATAGAACCTCTCGGATATTGGGGTCTCTTATGTGAGACAGGTCCTTCTCTATGCTTTCCTGACAATCTTCATTGCCTGCCACATGGAGCAGTTGCCCATGAGTAGACGTTGTATCTGTAGCATTCGGGAAAGGAATCTCTCCTAAAGTAAAATGAAGTTCCTTTACTATCCCTTTCCCCATTTTCCCGTTTATACGCTCTATAATCGTTTGTTTTAAGGATTCCAACTCACACATCCAAGCATGGCTTGAGACCCTTACAAAGAGTTTGCCATTCCTGATATTCTCCGCCTGAGTATGGTCTGCAATATGTTCCCCTACCACTTTCCCCCAAACTTCAAGGACACGGTATTCTTTCATTCTGGGACCATATTTCAGTTCTTTCAGGGCGTGATCTAGTATCGAACCTATGTTATACATCATCAATCCAAATTCACAATTTTTACACCAGGCGGAACATCCAGATCGAAGACATCTTCAGTTACGCCGGTATTTATCTCAAGTTCACTGTAGTTGATCCTGATTTTGGTTGAGCTTGAAGGCAGTAAAATGCAGGCAGACATAGGAAACACCCTGCCATTTATTCTCTTATAATCATCGAATATTACCCCAAGGACAAAGTTCTCTGAATAATCGTAGATCTCGGTTTTCATTATGGAAAGATCGGAAGGCTCAACCCAGAGAAATTGCGTTGGTCCTCCTCCCTCTTTCATTAGCTTCAGAATGTACAGGTTCTCTTCCCGGACAAACTCCATATCCATGCTGAGATATTCGATGACTGGGATGCCGCCCAGTAGTATAGAACACAGGTCTTCTGACCCCAAATGGAAGGGAAATATAATAGACAGATTTTCCGGGGTGACCGCGCCTTGATAAAACCTCTTTTCCATCAAAGACAAGATGGATAGACGACCCTCTTTCACCGTTAAAAAGAAGAGTGGCTGACCAAAGAACCCCAGCGTCTCCATCCTCAAGGACGATGGCCTCCGAACAATGATAACCTCTTTAAGGGAATGGTTCCTGTCCGCATTGGTAACCCTAATCCTGGCTATGCCTTTTAGATCCTCAATCTCCCTTTCCCTCATCTCGATATTCCTGAGGATCTCATCCGGCGAGCGTGTCGGTTTGATGGAGAGCTGTAAAGGCCTTGGACCGGCGCAGCTTACCAGCAGGGAGAGAAAAAACACGACAGGAATACTAAACTTTAGGAGACTTGGGGATCTTCGTATATCCATGTTTAACGGCTTCAACTATCTGTTCTATTTACTTTTATTTCTATTTTTCAGTAAGTCGCTAATCTTTTCTTTTAGTCCTTCCTTGTCCGGATCTAACTTCAAGGCCGTCTCATACATGGACAATGCTTTATCCTTCTTGCTTTTTTTGAGGTAGGCATCGCCTAGGTGCTCAGCGATTAAAGGATCATCCGGGGCCAACCTGACAGCTTTCTCCAATTCCTTAACGGCTTCACTGATCATCCCCTTTTTGTAATACACCCAACCAAGGCTATCTGTAATATACCCGTCGTCAGGTTTGATCTCCAGTGCCTTCTTCACCAGTCTTTCCGCTTCATCTAGGTTTACTCCCTGGTCGGCATAGGTATATCCGATGTAATTCAACGCATTGGCGTTTTGGGCGTCCAGTTTCAAGACCTCCTTCATCACCTCAAGACCTTTTTCCGGAGACCCGGCTTTGTCATAGATGACTCCGATATTGACGCGGAGATTTACGTCGTCTGGCGCCAGTTCCAGCGCCTTCTCTAACGATTCAATGCCGCTCTGATAGTCCTCATCTTTCTCATATAACAAGGCCAAGAATTTCAGTAGTTCAATGTCGTTCTCTTTTTTCTCGAGAGCTTTTTTGATAACGTTAATCGCTTTTTGCCTATCCTCTTGTTTATCAAAGATGTACCCTATATGTATCTGTGAATCACAGAAGAAATCCGAGTCCGAGGGTATCTTACCGAGCTCCTCGATCGCTCTTTCCGGTTCTCCCTTTTCTTCGAAAGCAGCGGCCAAGTAATACCTGGCCTTATGACAAGAGGGATCAAAGGTCAAAATAAAATCGAATTCCGATATCGCATCTTCATACTTTTTCTGTTCAAAATAGATCAACCCAATCCTGACCAGAACATCCTTATTGTCAGGACTAGCCCTCTTCAAGATCTTAAACTGTTCAAGGGCCATATCCAGCTTATCCTGTTTGATGTATAAATTACCCAGGTGATGTATGACAGCAGTATCGTAAGGGTTGATACCTATGATCTGCTTATATATCTCAACTGCGTTGTCATCTTCTCCTTGAAGTTCATAAATGACCCCAAGTTCAACTAGGGCATTACGAGAGAGAGGCTTATTGTCCAAAGCTTTTTGATAATATTCCTCAGCCTTCCCGAAGAGTTTCATCTCAGCATGGACCCGTCCCATATAGTAATTGGCTATTGGAGAATTCGGGTCAGTCTCAAGTAACTTCTTAAAAGCGGCAACGGATTTCTCATATTCATTAATTCTCGCATACAATGTACCCAGGAAGAGAAGCGATTCCTTGTTTTTGGGGTCCATCTGAATGATAGTATTATACTCATTAATGGCCGCTTTGACATTTCCGGAGCTGGAGTATACCCCTGCCAGGAGGAGACGGGCAGGTATGTATTCCGGGTCGTTATGGATGGCACTTCGGCATTCGAGGATCGCATCTCTCAAAAGGCCTTTCTTAGCATACACAACCGCCAGGCCTGTTCTCAAAGTGGGGGAGTTTTTGTCGTAACCTACAGCCCGTTTATATTCTTCTATAGCTGAATCTGCCTTCCCTTCGAGCTCATAGAGTTGGGCAAGAGAAAAATGATAATAAGCCAATGAAGTCGTATCTTCCACATCAGTCTTACTTTGCCGGGTTAAAAGGGCTTCAGGGAGACACTTCTCGGAAACGCCTAACGTGGCACATCTGGGGAGACATGCTATCACGGATAAAAGTAAAAAATACTGTACACTCTTTTTGAACATTGTCTTAGTCGGATTCCATATCAGAAACACTTAACATTAGGGACGTGGCCGAAATAACTTCCTCACGTTGGCGTTCAGATTTAGGTCAGATTTGTTCGATCTGAAAATACAAAACCACAGGAATAGTCGGCATCCTTCATAAAAGCTATAAAGTAGTTTACTCTTTCGAATAAAAAAACGGTCTCGGCACAGATTCAACGGTGGTTAAAATTTAATCTGTGCAGCTGTTTGAGCATTTTAATGAGCGTTAAGAAAGAACAGGGGGAAAGCCTTGTTTTTTGAATGATTGTAGTTCCAAAACCTATAGGTTAAATTTAGT
>DAOWME010000222.1 GCA_030643245.1 Deltaproteobacteria bacterium | reverse complement strand
TAGGTCAGATTTGTTCGATCTGAAAATACAAAACCACAGGAATAGTTTTGCCTATTTCGAGGATTTTGTGTTTGAAGATCGGGCAAAGATGGCCTGAAGATGAGATGTACAAATGGGGAAGTTATTTCGGCCACGTCCCTTACCATCCGGAAATGAGCAAGGTCGTGGGATCATGCGGAGGTGTGCGGCGTACGTAACACAAACAATCATGCGAACTATGCCCCTAGAGGAATATGCCCCGCATTCCACAGGGCAAGCTTAGAGGAGGTAAGAATGGGCTTTATCGTTGAAAACCCCGACTGTGTTGAAAGTGCTGAAATGATCGTAGGTATCCCCTCTTACAATGAGGCAGACACTATCGCATATCCAACTGAGGTGGCCAGCCGCGGACTGATCGAATATTTTCCGGGCAAGAAGTCGGTAATTATCAATGTGGACAACAATTCACCGGATGGGACAAAGGATGCCTTTCTCAATACCCCTACAAAGGTTGATAAGATATATATCTCTACCCCGGAAGGTGTAAAGGGAAAGGGGAACAATCTCAGGAACCTATTTGAAGCAGCCGTTGAGCTTGAGGCTAAGGCGGTGGTTGTGGTGGATGCCGACCTGAGAAGCATTACACCCGAGTGGATTCAATACCTTGGTGAACCCCTTTTTGCACGTTTTAACTACGTAAGCCCGATTTACGTGCGCCATAAGTATGACGGCTCCATAACCAATCATATAGCTTATCCGATGCTAAGGACCCTTTTTGGGCTGAGAGTGAGACAACCCATCGGCGGTGATTTTGGGTTTTGCGGAAGGATGGCCAGGTGTTTTTTGTCTGAAAAACTTTGGAATGAGAGGGTTGCCAATTTTGGGATTGACATCTGGATGACTACCATAGCCATAGCTCGACGTTTTAAAGTGTGCCAGACCTTTCTGGGTTCTCCCAAGATACACCGGACCAAGGATCCGGCTAGGGACCTGGGGCCCATGTTTAAACAGGTGATCATGACGCTTTTTGACCTAATGATCGATTTCGAGTATCTGTGGAAAGACACTTCAGAGAGTCTGCCGAGCAGCATTTTTGGATTTGGTCTTGGCGTAGTGGAAAAACCGCCACCAGTTGACATTGATCTGGATGCCCTCTACAATAGTTTTATTTCCGGTTTTGATCGATACGGAGAGGTGTGGGACAGGGTCTTCCCCAAATCAGAGCTCCTGGAAGTGGCCAAACTTAAGAAAATGTCCAAGGAGAATTTTTTCTTCCATAGTGATTTTTGGGCCAGGATACTGTTTAATTTCGCGGTTGCCTATCGAAATAATGAAATCCCGAAAGAAGAGGTTATCGAGGCGATGATGCCTTTTTATCATTCCCGGATTTTGTCTTTCGTGAACAAGACAGATTACAAGGATACAAAGGAGTGCGAAGAATACTTTGAGAGGATCGTACGGGTATTTGAGAGTGAGAAGTACTACTTGAAAAAACGCTGGGATCAGGACCAAAAGAAGTTGGGCTATAAGCTATCCGTGTGTAATAGATGATATACTATTCAAGGAGGATTTTTCATATTGTTATGGTTTAAAAAGGATAAGGGCAAACAGGAGAAAGAAGAGGATGGAAAAGAACAGCAAGAATCAGAAGGCCAGGAGAAAGAAGAGGCCATAGAAGAGGAGGGAGAAAGGGAAGACGAGAAAAAGAAAAAAAAAGGTTTTTTTAGTAGATTAAAGAAGGGATTGTCAAAGACCAGAAAAGGTTTTACAAGTAAAGTAGACAGGCTCGTACTTGGCAAGAAAAATATCGATGATGATTTGTTGGAAGAACTTGAAGAGATACTTATTACGTCTGACATCGGAGTTCAGACCGCATTCAGATTGATCGAAGACATGAGGGAAAAGGTCAAGAGAAAGGAGCTTGACGATCCGGGACTCTTGAAAAAATGCCTCCAGGAAGAAATCATGGAGATATTGAAGGCCGAGGAAAGCCCCCTTGATGTAACGGGTTCCGTTCCCTTTGTTATACTCGTCGTTGGGGTGAACGGGGTGGGCAAGACAACCACCATAGCGAAGATGGCCAATGGGTTCAAAGAGCAGGGAAAAAGCGTTCTGCTCGCTGCAGCCGATACGTTCCGAGCTGCTGCGATCGAACAGTTGGAGATTTGGGGGCAAAGGGCAGGTTGCAAAGTTATTAAACATCAGAGCGGTTCCGACCCGTCTGCTGTGGTCTTTGACGCTTTAAAGGCTGCCCAGGCAAGGGGTGTTGATGTTTTAATCGTTGATACTGCCGGTAGGTTGCACACAAAAGCAAACCTCATGGAAGAGTTAAAGAAGATTCAGAGAATTATGGGGAGGGAGTTGCCTGACGCTCCTCATGAAGTCCTCTTGATCCTGGATGCCACCACCGGTCAGAATGCCATTTCCCAGGCTAAATCATTCAAAGAGGCCACAAATATTACAGGAATAGCGCTAACGAAGCTCGATGGAACCGCCAAAGGCGGGGTTGTGGTGGGCATTTCTCACGAATTAAAGATCCCTTTGAGATACGTGGGGATCGGTGAGGGTATGGACGACCTGAGGGTCTTTAATGCCAAAGAGTTTGTCGAGGCCCTCTTTTAAAGGACGGGGTAAAAGTGATATTTTCTTTTCCTTTACTTTCCAAAATCCTGGTGGTATCATCTTAATCATTGATGAATCTATACCTTCTCAATTTTTCGACCTGTGCAGTTGGTCAGGTGTGCCGCTTGCCGGCTACTTATTTCGTCCTCGTCCCTTATGAACTACAATCTGGCGTAAGGTTGTATGTGTAATGGGTTTATACGTCTCTTATCGTATATGTGGATGTTGGCCAGGTCCTTACGTATAACAAGCAAACGAAACAAGCAGCCGGCGCTTAACGCAATCCTGTTAACTGAACCATCGGAGACACTTCAAGACACTAGGTTTGTGTAACTGCACAGGTCGCAATTTTTGAGAAAGGACCGAGGCAGGGAAGGGGGTGGAACAATTGTCTAAAGTACACAGGGAGAAATTAGAAGTAAGGGAACCTGCCGTGGCTGGGGCATTCTATCCCTCCGACGCCAGAGTCTTAAAGAGACAGATAAGGGGTTTCCTGGATAGTGTTGACCAAAAAGGGATCGAAGGAGAGGTCGTCGCACTCATCTCTCCCCATGCCGGGTATATGTACTCGGGACAGGTTGCAGCTTTCGGCTATAAATTGCTTGAGGGGTCGGATTTTCATAAGGTCATCGTTATTGCGCCCAGTCACAGGGCCTATTTTGATGGGGCTTCCGTGTATAACAAGACAGGCTACAAGACACCTCTCGGAGTGGTTCCCATCGATGTCGACCTTTGCAATAGGATTATTGCTCAAACGAGGACTGTTGATTACCACGCGCAAGCCCACAGCGAGGAGCATTCTCTGGAGGTTCAAGTACCTTTCCTACAGATTGTATTGGAAGAATTTGAATTGGTGCCCATCGTAATGGGCAGTCAGGGTTTTGATACATGTAAAACCTTGAGCGATGCCATAGTCAAGGCTATAGGGGATGAAAAGGCGCTCATTATTGCCAGCTCGGACCTTTCCCATTTTCATAATTATGATAGGGCGGTCAGCCTGGATAGGATCGTCCTTGATGATATTAACGGGTTTGACCCCAAAGGACTTGCCGTGGACCTGGAAAAACAGAAGTGTGAGGCCTGTGGAGGCGGTCCAATAATCACGGCCTTGTTGACTGCAAAGAAGTGGGGGGCCAATAAGGCTAAGGTGCTCAAATATGCTAATTCCGGTGATGTGACGGGTGATAGAATCCGGGTAGTTGGTTACGCAGCGGCTGCTGTGTATAAGAATCCAGGTGAAAACAGGGATAAGATACATAGGGAACGGGTAGGGGTAGACCTGGGACTTGATGAAGAGGAGAAGAAGACCCTCCTCCGGATCGCCAGGACCGTTATCGAGTGCACTGCAAAACATCAAGAGATTCCCAAATTTGATATAATGTCCAATATATTGAGTGAAAAGCGAGGTGCTTTTGTAACCCTACACAAGCAGGGTGCGTTAAGAGGTTGCATAGGAAATATCCACGGGAACAGGCCTCTCAATATAACCATTGAAGAAATGGCTGCCGCCGCTGCTTTCGAGGACCCCAGGTTTACCCCTGTTACGGAAAAAGAGCTTCAGAACATAGATATTGAGGTCTCAGCGCTCACCCCTCTGAGGAAGATAGATCGTGTTGAAGAGATAGAGGTGGGAAAGCATGGAATATATATCAAGAAGGGGTACCACTCCGGGCTTCTCCTTCCTCAGGTTGCTACAGAGCAAGGATGGAATAGGACAACCTTCCTGGAACAAACCTGTCACAAGGCAGGATTGACAAGGAATGCATGGAAAGATAAGGATGCGTCCATCTATGTCTTCTCAGCGGATATCTTCTCAGAAGACAAATGATAAAAGCCCCTCACCTCCTTAATGCATCGCGCGCAATTATTATGCGCTGTACCTGATTTGTCCCCTCAATTATCTGAGTTACCTTTGCATCTCTCATCATCCTTTCCACAGGGTAGTCCTTCATTATGCCGTAACCGCCGAGGATCTGCACGGCATCTGTGGTGACCTTCATGGCCATGTCAGAAGCAAAACACTTTGACATCGCAGCGTAGGGGGCGACCTCTTTACCCACTCTCTCATAACCGATATATTCACTTGTGGTATAAATCATCCTTCGCGTCAGCTCGATATTCATCGCCATATCGGCAATCATGAATTGAACCCCCTGGAACTCGGATATACTCTTCCCAAACTGTGTCCTTTCCTTGGCATATCTCACCGCTTCTTCGAAGGCTCCTCTGGCAATACCCAACGCCATAGAGGCAACGAGCATTCGACT
>DAOWME010000151.1 GCA_030643245.1 Deltaproteobacteria bacterium | reverse complement strand
TGAAATTCGGCTTCATAGACAAGAAGGTTCACCAGTCAAGAGATGACCTCATCACCCTTTTCAGGGAGATTGGTGTAAACATGGAGGTCTCGGTAAAAAACTATATGGACAGGATACCCAGGGGTTCTCTGGTTTTCCTCTCTTCCGACCATGGGTTTACTGAAAATCTGAAATTCAGGGGTGGAAAGGATGAACCGAGGCGCTTCCATGGCGGGGCGTCTCCATGGGAGGTAATCGTCCCTGTGGGGGCCATGTTAAAGATGTAGGGCGGTTACCAGTTATCGATTTCAGCTAGTTGCAAATAGGTTTAAAAAGTTCCGGTTTTGGCCTGAGGGGTCGATGAGCAGCAGTATCTTCATCAGGTCTATTACGTACGCTCCCACACAATCCGTCCGTTAAGGATTGTGCGCATCACTTTCAGCCCTTTCAGCCTTTCAGGAGGCACTTCAAGAGGGTCATCACTCAGAACCGCGAGGTCGGCAAGCTTGCCGGGGCTGATAGATCCCTTCACTCCTTCCTCAAACGATGCGTAAGCCCCACCCAGGGTATACATCTTCAGGGCTTCCAGTGGGGAGATGCCCTCCTGTGGGGAAAGTGACTGTCCTCCCTCCACTTTTCTCGTTACGGCCCCATAGATGCCCATGAGGGGGTTAGCGGGCACTACGGGAGAATCCGAGCTAAATGCCACTCTGACACCGTGGCGTTGAAAAGAAGCTACAGGGAAAAGCCAGTCCAATTGACTTGGCGGAACCTCATCAAGATAACCCTGTCCGGTGTAATAGAGGAACGAGGGCTGACTGACTACCATGGCACGGCTGGCTTTCAGCCGGGGCAGCAGGCCGGGGGGACAAACAGCACAGTGCTCGAGGCGGTGGCGGCGGTCCTGTCCGGGGACCTCCATGTCCACGGATTCTATAGCTGTCAGGGATGCCTGCAACATGTGTACATCGCTGACGTGAAAAGCGAGCTGAAAACCCGCCTCACAGGCCCGGAGTGCAGCGTGGGTTATCTCCTCCTGGGGGGGATGAGGACAACCGGTGGTCTCGTCTAAGGCGATCTTTATACCGCCTAGACGTAAACGGCTGCTCCCGCTGCCCGTCGATAGACCGAGGCTGTTGAATTCTTCCATAGACTCGGTGCCCACCAGCATGGAAAGCCGCAGTAAGAGGCTCTCTCTGTCTACAAGTCGTTGGAGTCTTTGCCAGTGATAGAGCCCATTGGTTGAGCTTGTATCCTGAAGGGAGGTAATTCCAAGGGAGAGGTATTCCTCGTTGGCCAGCTTCACACCGGCCTCCAATTCATCATCACTGAGAGGCGGTATGACTCTCTCAAGCCGCTCGTTCCTGCCGGATATGAGCCCATTGGGCTCCCCGGTCTCTCGGTCTCGATGGATAACACCTGCCGACGAATCCGGAGTCTCACGGGTTATGCCCGCCATCTTCAGCGCCAGACTGTTTAAGACGCAGTCTTGACCGTATCGGTGGATGAGAATCACCGGATTCGATGGAGCAGCCTCATCGAGTTCCCAACGATTGGGCGCGCGTTTCTCCAAGAGAGCGAGCTCATCGTAATGTGCCGCCCTTATCCAGTTGCCTTCCTTGGTTTGCCCTGCCCTCTGCCGGATATGCTCTTTAACCTCACCGATGCTTTTCACGACCGCCGGGGAACAGTCCACATAGAGCAGGGTAGCGGCATGGGATAGTGGATGGCAATGAGCATCGTTGAAACCGGGCGCTACCGTCCCCCCTTCACAGTCAATGAGTTTCGTGCAGGGCTCTTTGAACCGTTCAAGGTCATCCCTGTCGCCCACACAGTGGATCTTGTTGCCTTTGATGACCACCAGCTCGGCACGGGGGCGTGCCGGATCGAGTGTGATTACCGCGGCATTGAACAAGATGCAGCTCGAGTGGGTATTAAAGTCCGACGACATAGAGTTCACTCCACCATCACATCGAGGTTCCTCAGGTCAGGGTCTTTGATCTTAGCCTGAACGATCGGCCCGTGATCGAGGAGAAAATCGCTCGACGAATCGCTCAACCCTTCCTTTCTGAGTTCTCTGATGATGTGGCCACATATCTCTTCTATGAGCCTACCCTTTTTCTCATACATGACCTCCATGAGATCACATTCCCGAGAGGTGACGATCTCGAGCAAAAGCTTATGAGTTACCTCGCCCAATATGGGCAACTCCTTCATCGCGCGGTGCATCCATTTGTAAAAGGGCTTGTATCTCTTGTTCAACAAGAATATCAATGAAATCGTGTTTCCACAGAATTGTGTCTCCGCATATTGAGCAGCCACATATTCCTCTCTCTTGATACACCTCAGGAAGTTGTACTGTCCGGATTGCGCGATGATCATACAGCGAGCGGCTATCTTCTTCAGCCTCACATCGTTGGGATAGAACCCCTGGAGTCCTTCCCTGATTGCGTTAAATTCGCCCAGCGGATCAGTAAAGACCTTCCCGTTGGTACAGGTCGCCAGGTAGTCCTCCGGTATGTAACGCCACTCAGTATTGCTTGCCGGAACCCGGTCAAGACCGATAAACCTTCTGTAAAATTGGCCGATTTGGGAGACGCCTACCCTGCCGCCGCCCCTGTCACTTATTTTGCGAGGCCCAATCCCCTCAAATTCAGCAGGGATATTTTTCAGCTCTGCCTCTATCTCCTTGCCGATCTTCTGGTAGTCCTGTTCAGTCAGCCAGAGGCAGAAGCCAGGCCCCCAGTCATGGTCCCTTGAGATATCGTCATCGAACCCGAAACATTCAGAACCTTCTCCCACAAGGCCAGCAGCGATCCTTCCCTTAAAGTCCTCAAATTTATCTTCGATCAAGAGAGCGCCGTATTCCCGGAAATATCTCTCTGCGATCTCTAGGCCCTTCATTCTTCCTCCTCCTCCTTAGTAAGCCTTCACAGCCTGGTATCAGTCTTCTTCGGTCTATGGAAGATTCATGTCCGGCACATGGCGGCGGTTCAAAACCCTCTCAATCGTCGCGCCGATTCTCTGGAGGTCTCTTACCACCGGGCGCTTTCTCATTAAAACATATCCTGCACCTAGTGTCAGAACACATCTGACACGAATAACAATCCTTACAATTGTTTTTCCTGACACACCCGGGTCTTTCCTCCGGCACATAAATCTTTCCCTTAATACCTTGGATACTGATAAAAGCCATATAATACAAATCTCGGCATCCTTCATTTGCCTGGTTACACTTTTCAAGGATGCGGACGCTAATAGACAAATTTTAGGCTAGTTTCCATCCAGAAATGGCCCTTTTTCCCCTGAGCTGCGTTCTCCTCCGGTTTCCGCCTGCGACGTACGACCATGTATGCCTCGGCGAAAACCGTCGTGCGGCCTTGCTCAGAGAAAAAATTGCTCATCTCTGAATTGGAAACCAACTCGTGCCCTTTTCTCAAGAAGTCCATTTATGGATGGACACTAGGCTAATGAAAATTGCCCATCACAATGCTTTTTGGTTTCAGGTGTCAGGTGTCAGGAAAGCGGAACACAAGGCCTGAACACTGACACCTAAAACTTGGTGCGATACAAGTAAAGTGTAAACTACTTTGTAGCTTTTATGAAAGATGCCGCCTCCTAGTAGGTAAGGTCCTTTTCTGTTACTTTCCCTTTGAAGAGGTTGTATGACCATGCCTGGTATGCTATTACAATGGGCACAAATATAAGAACCACTACCAGCATGATTTTCAGCGTTAGCGGAGAGGAAGATGCGTTATGAGCGGTGAGGCTGTAGTTTGGATTTATGCTTGAAGGGAAGAGGCTCGGATAGATCCCGGCAACCCCGTAAAAGGTAGCCGCGACAATCGTTAAAGCAGAAGAAAACCAGGCCTTGAAATAGGCTTTCTTTCTAAGGAAGATCTTTGTGCTTAGAAGCGCGAGTACCATAGCAAGAATGATGAGAAAGAGCGCAGGGTGGGCGAGGTAGTTATCATATAGGCTCGTTGAAAACTTGCTCATTACAAGGAAAATCACCGCTATCACAAGAAGGACAGGCCATACCCTGTTGGCTGTTGAAACCGCCCTGTCATGGAGGTCACCCTCGGTCTTGATGGAAAGCCACAAAGCACCATGTTCGAGAAAGAGCAGAAGGAAAAGCACACCGGTAAGCAGCCCGTAAGTATTGAGGAGGGTGAATAAAGTCCCGTGATAGACGCCTTCCCCATCAATGGGAACACCTTTGAAAATGTTACCGAAGGCTACACCAAACAAGACTGCCGGGACAATGCTACCCACAAAGATACATATATCCCAGATCTTACGCCAGCCAGGGCTATCGACCTTGCCCCGGAATTCAAAGGAAACCCCTCTTAAAATAAGCGCAAAGAGGATGAGCATAAGGGCCGAATAAAGCGACGAGAACATGACGGCATATACCAGGGGAAACGCCGCAAAGGTAACCCCTCCCGCTGTGATGAGCCAAACCTCATTGCCATCCCAAAGGGGCCCCAGAGAGTTAATCATGACCCTCTTGTCCGTCTCGGTCCTTCCAAGAAAAGGGTAGAGAGTCCCCACCCCGAAGTCAAAACCATCCGTCATAAAGAAAATTGCCCAAAGCAGTCCCCACAGCAAGAACCAAACTGTTTCCAAGACCATTTTTTCCTCCTAATAGTATTAGCCTCCAATCACAAATTGTCAATCCATAGCCGGTCCGTTTTTGGCATTTTTTGCCATCAGGTAGAAGCCGACCGCCCCTAAAAGTCCATAAACCAGGACGAATGATACCAGGGTTGTGGCTACTTGACAAGTCGCTATCGGAGATACCGCATCCTTCGTCTTCATCAGTCCGTAAACGATCCAGGGTTGACGACCCACTTCGGCCAGTACCCATCCCAACTCAATAGCAAGATATGGCAGGGGGATCGAAATGAGCATTATCTTTAGATAAAATGGGCTCTTAACCAGGCGATTTCTCTTGAAAACACCGATTATTGTCATAATGACAAAATAGATACCTAACCCCACCATACCCTTGAAGGCAAATGATGTGATAAGGACCGGCGGCCGTTCATCTTTGGGGAAATCCCTAAGTCCTTTCACCTCAGCGTTAAAGTCATGGTAACCTAGAAAACTGAGGATGCCGGGTATGGATCCGATTTCAATTAAATTCTTCTCATTCTCCTCGTCAGGGATGGCGAAGAGATGGATTGGGGCCCTCCTGGTTGTTTCCCAGTGAGATTCCATAGCTGCAAGCTTTGCCGGCTGCGTCTCCGTGACATGAACACCGTGCATATCCCCTTCGATAACTACGAAAAGGGAAAAGATGAGTCCGAACACAAGAGCGATTTTGAATGACCTTGTAAAAAGGTCGATATGCTGCTTCTTCAAGAGGTGGTAGGCACTGACACCCATGACAAAAAAAGCGCTTAGGATATAAGCGCTACCCACTGTGTGAAGAAACTGAAGAACAGCAAATTTCTGGAATACAACCGCTGCAAAGTCCGTAAGTTCGGCCCTTCCGCCTCTTATGGTATAGCCGACCGGGTGCTGCATCCATGCGTTTGCCGTGATTATCCAAATTGCAGACATGCTTGAAGCCCCTGCAACAAGCCACATTACTGTGGCGTGGGCCTTCTTTGAAAGCTTTTTCCATCCGAAGACCCAGACACCGATCATCGTGGATTCGAGAAAAAAAGCAGCAGTAGCCTCAATGGCGAGAAGGGAACCGAATATGTCCCCCATAAAGGCAGAGTACCGTGACCAGTTGGTCCCGAACTGAAACTCGAGTGTAATCCCCGTAACTATCCCCAGGGTAAAGTTTATGAGGAACAATTTGCCCCAGAACTTAGTCATGGAAAGGTATGTCTCATCCCCTGTCCTGACATACTTCGTCTCCATGATCGCCACGATGATTGAGAGTCCCAGGGTCAAGGGAACGAACAAGAAATGGAACATAGTGGCTGCAGCAAATTGCAGACGTGAAAGCATGACTACATCCATCGGCAATCCTCCTTGTTTTGAGTCTCTATCTTTATCAGAAACAACTTTTCATCAAGGTATGTGGCCACCCGCCAAGGAACGGGATATGTGTCCCGCCTGTCGGACATATCGAGAAGAACCCTCTCCCGTGCCTTGTCGATGCCGAGGGCCTTTCTCTTCTTGTTTGTAAGCTCTTGTCCCTTTTTGTGTTTTCCACATATTTACAAGCCGCACATGTTCGAAAAGACTCGCAGCCAGAACAAGAAAGAGCTGTGGGACCGGATTATTCTGCTACCCGAGTTTTTTTGCTATCTCTTTCCCGTAATCCTGGGCCACGGATATTTCATCTTCCCCTACGGCATATTGTAACCTTAGTGGGCCACTCACCATCACCATCTTGAAGATGTTCTTCATGGTATCGTAGATACGGTTCGTGGCCTCTCCACTCCAGCCAAACGATCCGAATGACCCCGCGACCTTTCCCTCAAGGTTCGCTTTCTCAGCCAGGAAAAGGAAGGTCTTCATACCCTGCATCATATCGCCATGATATGTTGCAGAACCGAAAACATACCCGTCGTAGCCGTCTATATCTGTTTCATTTTTGATCTTGGTTACGTTTACAATGTCTACTTCAATATCGCCGCCCATGCGTATGCCTTCAGCGATATGATTAGCCATCTTTTTTGTTCCTCTTGACCTTGTACAAAAAACAACCAGGACTTTGCTCATTCTTGCCTCCTTTTACAGAACTCTCGTCTCACACTAATTTACCCCCATGATAAGGGCTTTGTACCATAAGCGCTAAGTAACTTAGCGTTTATGGGGCTTCGCACCTATTCTCTGAGGGAAAGTATTTGATTACCCGGCCTGTTCTTCCACTACCGACCCCGGTCCTGCAAGAGGACGGAACATCTTCTTGCTGGCACCGCATACAGGACACTTCCAATCGTCCGGAAGGTCTTCGAAAGAGGTGCCCTTGGGGATCTTACCCTTCCGGTCCCCTCTGTCCGGGTCATAAATATATCCACAATTCACTGTCTGACACTGCCACATCTCTTCAGGTTTCGCCATGCTGCCACTCCTCCCTTCTTTCTCTAACTTCCATGCTCCGCATCACCCATCGACTTAATCCTCTGAAGCACATCATTCTTGCTGTCCTCTTCTTCCATCTGTTCGAAAACGAACCTAGTTTGTGCCCATCCATAAATTGAGCTTCTGAGAAAAAGGGCACTGGCAATTTCCGGTTCAGAAATGAGCAAATTTTAGCAAGGTCAAGGAAGTCAAGGTGTTGTATGGAAGCGTATAAACATACACTACACAAATAATCCCGCAGACTGATGTAGAGATTGCGGAAAAGTGCCGTTTCTGGATGGTAAGGGACGGGGACGAAATAACTTCCCCATTTGTGCATCTCATCTTCAGGCCATCTTTGCCCGATCTTCAAACACAAAATCCTCAAAATAGTTCGACTATTCCTGCGGTTTTGCGTTTTCAGATCGAACAAATCTAACCTA